>CAZDLW010000001.1:0-95295 GCA_964505975.1 uncultured Bifidobacteriaceae bacterium
GGCGCCCTCACGGTCGGTCAGCGGCCGCACGCGCGCGCCGACCGGCACGCTGAGCCAGTGGGCCACTGCCGGCGCAAGTGTCCAGAGGAGCAGGAACGGCGCCGCCGCCGGCAACGCCTCTGGCGATCCCCACAGGATCAGAGCGGCGACGACCAGGGCGATGATCGGGCTGGACGCCATCTCCACCACGAAGCGACGCAGGCGGTGGCCGACCAACCCGGCCGACCTGGCTGCGGTCGTCGCCGCCGTCTCCCATTCCAGGAGACGACGTCTCGTGACCGTCAGGCGCACGAGCGTCACGACGATCGCGTGGACCGTGTCGAAGGCGTGGAAGGCGAGAAAGGTGAGGGTGAGCAAGACCTGGGCCAGTGCCGTGGCGGCGTCACGCCGCACGTTGGCCAGGAAGACCGGAAGGGACTGCGCCCGCCGTGGCCCGACGACGAGCCGCGCCAGCACGGGCAGGAGCTGCGACGCGGCGACGCCCAACACGGTGAGCGTCCAGAACCACCGTGGTCCCGGCAGCACCGTCCAGCCCGCGACGAGCAGCGCCAGCAGCGTCGGCGCCACGAGGCTGCGCCGCAGGTTGTCCAGAATCTTCCATCGCCCGATGATCGGGAGCCGGTTCCGCCTGAGTCCGCGTGGTCCGGGCACGAACGGAAACAGCCACAGGAGGATCTGCCAGTCGCCCCGGATCCAGCGGTGCTGCCGGCGTGCGTGCGACAGCACGCTCGACGGGTACTCGTCGACCAGCTCGACATCCGAGACGAGCGCGACCCGCGCGTGCAGCCCTTCGAAGAGGTCGTGCGAGAGCAGCGCGTTCTCCGGCACGGCGTCGGCGAGCGCCGCGGTGAACGCGTCGACGTCGTACAGCCCCTTGCCGGTGAAGATGCCCTCGTTGAAGAGGTCCTGATACGTGTCCGAGATCGCGGTCGTGTACGGATCGACGCCCGTGTGGCCGGAATAGAGGCGCGCGAACACCGACCCGGCGGCGCTCATGAACGTGACGCTGATCCGCGGCTGCAGGATGGCGTAGCCTTCCGTCACGCGGCCGGCCCGCGGGTCGAACGCCGGACGATTCAGCGGATGGCTGATGATCCCGATGAGTTCGCGCGCCACGCCTCGCGGCAGCCGCGTATCGCTGTCGAGCGTGATGCAGTATTTCACCTGCGGCAGAATCGACAGGTCGCCGACGCACACGGCGAAGCTCGTGTCGGTCGCGCCGCGCAGCAGGCGGTTGAACTCCTCGATCTTCCCGCGCTTGCGCTCCCATCCCATCCAGAGCCCTTCGCGGTCGTTCCACTGCCGCAGTCGGTGGAACAGGTAGAACCGTCCGGCACGGCCGTCGCCGTGCCGGACGTTGAGCGCGGCAATACCGGCGCACGCCGCATCGAGGATCGCCGCGTCGCCCGCCATCGTTTCGTGCGCCGCATCCGGAAAGTCGCTGAGCAGGGCGAAGTGGATGTGCGGGTCGAAATTGCCGAGCGCCTGGACCTCGAGGTAGGCCAGCAGGTCCTCCACCCGCTTCACGCTGTCGAGCAGTGTCGGGACGATCACCATGGTCCGCGCCGATGCCGGCACGGCGTCGAACTCGATCCGGGGGATCCGGCGCGGCGGGATCAGGTAGCTGATCATCCGTTGCAGCAGCTGGATGGCAAGCTCGCTCGCCGGGATTGCCGCCAGCAGCGCAAGGAGGACCAGCGCCGCACCGCGCCAGCCGTGCAGCCAGGCATAGAAGACCCCCGTGCCGACGAGCAGCGCCGTACCGACGGCGATGGTACCGAGGTAGCCGGGGGTGGCCCACGCGAAGAAGAGGCGCCGCAGGCGCTGCTCGAAACTCGGCCGCCACGCGACGCTGCGCTCGAACAACCGCCGTCCCGGCCCGATCAGGTGGTAGCCGACGTGCGCCGCCCGCGCCCCGGGCGTCCGCACGTGCACCTGGCGTGCCCGTTCGACGCTCTTGAGCGCGAGCAGCAGCTGCCCTTCACCGGTCGGCGGCGCCAGCTCTTCGACCGCGTGGCGGTAGCGGTCGCGGCTACGGAAGTCCATCTGTCCGTAGACGCCGGCCGGGTCGCGCTGGAGCACCTGCTCGACGAGACTGACGCTCTCGAAGAACTCGCTCCAGTCGAAGGTGGAGGTCAGACGGAGACTGCCGATGAGATTGGCCATGCCCGCCTGCTCGGCGGCCTGATGTTGCCCCTCCGCCCTGATCGCATCCTCGATGGTCTGGCCGTCCGCTGCCAGCATCTCCTCCAGCCGGACGTGGAGCCCAGACGCGATCGCTCCGAGGGCACGCGCTCGCTGCAGCAGGCGCGTGACGAAGGCATGGTGGGGATGCTCAGGCCACGCGCGGCTGCCGACCGATCCGTGCTCGATGGCCGTGGCGAGCCGCTCGGCGGCGAGTTGGTGCCGGCGCGTGGCGGCGAGCACGTCGCCGCGCTCGCGCAGCGTGTCGAGCAGGGCGAGCTTCAGCACGCTCGGCCACGCCCACAGCTCGCCCATCGTCAGCGGCGTCACCGACTGGAAGGCGCTGATGAACCGTTGCAGACGCGACGCGTCGAGTCGCCCCGCGCCCGATCCGATCAGCTCCAGGGCCAGGGCGTAGATGCGCGGGAGTCCGGCGAACTCGTCGGCCGCCACGCGCGGCAGCCGCCGGAAGAACGAGGGGGGCAGGTCGTGATGGATGTCGCGCGCCGCGGCCGAGACGATGTAGAAGTTGTCGAGCAGCCACTCAGCGGCCGGCGACATGGCTTCATGTCGCGCGTCGTCTGCCAGCGCCCGGTAGACGCTGCGCAGGGCCCGCATATGTCCTGTGAGCTGCCGCAGGTGAGCGTGGCCGCCGAGGCGCGGCCGCGAAGAGATCGACAGCAGTGCGGCGAGACGCCGCGCGTGCTCCTCGAGCGACTCGATGCTGAGCAGTTCCTCTCCGCCGAGCGACGTCTTCACGTGGCAACGTACATCGGTGTCCTCGAGGCCTCGGCCCGGGTGGCGTCGACGAGGGAAGTCCCCGCGCCCTGTTCGCAACGGATCAGCTGCGTCCGCTTCCCGTTGCCCGCATACCGAAAGCCGGTCTGCCCATCACGCCCACGGGTCGGGCGCATTCCTATGCCCGCAACGGTCGCGCAACGAACAAGCGACGGCAGGGTCGGGCGATGAGCCGCGCCCACCGGTTGGCCCGACTGACGCGCGCGCTGTCAGTGGCGATGCCGGTATTCGCGTACATCTGTCGATAGAGCTTCGAAATCAGGACGAACGCCAGCCGTGAGCGCAGCGTGGGCGTGCACCGCGACCGGGCCCAGATGCGGGTCAGACTGTAGAACCGATCCCACACGGCCTGCGTGCGCGCGCGAATCTCGTCAGCCGTCATCACCGGGTGCGGTACGTAGACCTTCGGTCGTTGGGCCTGCGGGATGAGCCAGTGCCGCGTGAGGGGAATACCCGCCACCGAATCCGCCGTACCAATCTTCTTCTCCCACGCCTCGAAATCGACCGTCCCCGGATACGGCGTGAGCATGACGAACTGGGCAAACGCGAGTTCCGCGCGCTCGGCCACGTCCGCCGTCGCGTCGAACGTGGAAGGACGGTCGCTGGGCAAGCCGAAGATGAACGAGCCGAGGACGTACACGCCGTGCTCCCGGAACGTGCGGAGCCGCTGCACCAAGGCCTCGCCGGCGTGGTTGAAGCTCTTGTAGACGTCTCTCAGCCCCTCGGGCGTGACGGCCTCCACACCGACGAGCGCGCCCTTGATGTTCGCGCGCCGCATGGCGTCGAGGAAGGCTTCGTCCTCGGCCGCTTCCATCGTGATCTGCGTGAAGAACACCATGTCGGGCGGCAGTTCCGCGAGCCTCGCCATCAGCTCGAATCGCTCGGATCGGAGTGCTCGCAGCTGGTTGAGCCGCGCCACGTTGCCCTGCCGCTCGGCCATCGCCAGATCCGCGAGCGTGACGGGGTAGAAGTTGTCGTCGGCGAGCGCCACGAACCGGAACCCGTGACGGCGCAGCTCGATGATCTCGGCGACCACACTCTCGACCGCGCGCTGCCGCGGCTTCTGTCCGTCTGTACGCCACACGGAGCAGAAGGAACAGTGCTTCGGGCATCCGCGCACCGTCTGTACCGAGCCCCACATGTAGCGCCCGCGCGGCAGCAGGTCCCACGCCGCCGGCGCGAACCGGTCCGCGTCCACACGTCCGCCCTCGTACCGCCGCTGCAGGACGCCTCGCACGGCATGGTCAATCACCGCCGGCCACACCACGTCGCCGTCGCCGCGGACGACTGCATGGGCGCCGCCCAGTTCGTGCGCTTCGTCCGGATACAACGTGGCGTGAATGCCGCCGAAGACCACGGTCGCACCGCGGCCTCTCGCCGCCCTCCCGAGCTCGTACCCGCGCAGCGCATTGCCCGTGTGGATTCCAATCCCCACGACGTCACCCGCCTGCACCGTGTCGAGATCGAACGGCTCGAGCGTTTCGTCGACAATGCGAGGTCGTCCGTATGCGACCGGTGTGGCCGCACCGAGGACGAAGAGCCAACGCGGCGTGATGACGCCCACGCCAAAGGACAGATGACTAGGATTCACGAGATGGACGGTCATCGCACTCCGCATCCGACGGAGGATACCGTCGCGTGCACCAGGGGACATCGACAGGCAACCCCGTTGGACATCGCCACGCTCCTGCACGGCAGCTCGTCGGCTGCCGGACGCTCTCGGAGGCTGAAGCGACGCACGAATGGCGCGGCGCCAGTCTGGCGGGCGAATGTAGTCTACCGTACGTTTCCCCGCGGGTGGCAAGCTCTCGAGTCGGGGGACCGCAGCGCCGTCGCCGATCGGCTATAATCGAGCTGCCTGCTTTTCTGAGCCCTCGGCCATCCTGGCCCAGCCCTCATCAAAGCCTTTCGCGTGAGGGTCCCATGACACTCTCAGTCCTCCCTATTGCCGCGCCAGACGTATCTACTTCCACAACAGCACGCGAGCCCGCGCCTGCCGATGACCGATGGGCTGCATGGCAGGCGAAGGGTGCGGCCCATGACCGCGCGGTCCGTCGCAAGATGGCGGTGGCTGCCCCCATTCTGATGATCGTCGCCGCCGTGATTGTGTACGCCTTACTCGGGCGCTGAGCGCCGCCGAGACATCTCCGTGGAGTGGCTGTGAAATCATACGGGTTCGTGAATGCCGCCGAGCGTCCCTCATCCTCGACCGACGCGGTCACGCTTCCACGTGTCTGCCCCGCATGTCAATCGTCGTCCATTGCCACCACGGCGCGGAACCCCGACGAGAACACGTACTGGCGGTGCGGCACCTGCGGCGAGATCTGGAACGCCTCTCGACGGGAGGCCGGGCCAACCAGAGGCGATCGATGGCGATGAACGCGTGCGAGCTCACGCGTGAGCTCGAGGAGCTGATCGCGGCCCTGGACCGACGACTGCCGCGGGTCGAACAGGCGGGCGAAGCCGCCATCGCACGGGACGCAGCGGCGCTGCGGGCGAAGGCGATCGACCGCCTGGTGGAGCTCGCCGGCGATCCCATCGTCCCCACTGCCAAGGACGGCGGCGATGCGCCGTAACGACCGCAGGTGAAACATGCGAGAGACCCCGTTCCCGACGAGGCCGTCCGACGTGGAGGCGCTGACCGTGTCGGAGTTCGCCTGCGCGCTGGACGTGAATGAGGCGGTGTCGCTCGATGCTGTCTGCCAGCGTTTTCCCGACGACGCCAACCGGGCGTTGGTATGGTTCATCCGGTTCCGCGCGCTGATGGCGTGGCGCGCACGCACGGACATGGCCGTGTGGCTGCAAGCGGAGCCCACGAACGCGGCACACGCTCGCGCGGTGGCCGCGAGCTTCGAACTCAACGACGATTGGGAATTCGACTCCGAACGGTTCCAATCGGCTGTTCAGTCGGTCGCTCGCGACAGGTAGAGCGCGAGGCGCCGATAACGGGCGCATGCTAGAGTGGACCGTCGCCGAGTGGCTGCAGGGACAACGGTCGGCATCCCTTCCGCTTGCACGTGAACGACGACCACACAAAGGAACGTATCAATGGCAACGATGAACGGAACGATCAAACGCATTACCGAAAAAGGCTTCGGCTTCATTGCAACGGCTGAAGGCACCGAGTATTTCTTCCATCAGTCCGCCTGCGTCCGCACGCCGTTCGAGGACCTGCGGGAAGGCCAGGCGGTGTCGTTCACCGTGGGGCAGGGGCCGAAAGGACCCCGTGCCGAGAACGTCAACCCGCAGTAGCTCGTCCTGCCGTGGCTGCGGCGCGCGCACTCGCCGAGCCCGGGCGGGGCCGTGCCCCTCGCGCATGATTCCCCCGCCGCGGTGATCCGATGCGTCCTCGCGGACTGTGCGGAAGTGAACATCGTCCTTTTCGTGGTGCGCGTACATTGGACGGGTCATCGCTTTCCTGAGTCCTGATCTTCCGCCTGTATCCTTTCCGCCGGTCAGGTCCTCATCAGAGCGTCTGTTCAGAACGTGAGTGTCCCATGAGTACCGATTTCCGCGCAGACACCAGGCATGCGCCGCCGCTCATCCCTGGCGCGTACGACCGGAGCACATTGACGCGTCGGCAGGCCGGCTCGATCGGCGGGCCGCCGCTCGGCGCTGGGGATATTCCCCAGAGTCCGTCGTCGATGGATGCGGCGACCATCGCGGACCGCCAAAACGAAGGCGGCGGTGCGTTGAGCCAGCGCCGCCGTGTCGGGCAGCCTCGGGAAAGGTTGAGATTCATGGCGGCTGCGCGCGTGGTTGAGCGATGAAACGCGCGGATTACCGCCACGACCGCTGCGCGAGGGGGCGTGTCAAGGGCGTCTGCCACAGATGCCGGCAGCCTGGACAGAAACAGCTCTGCGTCTCAGTCCGTTCGAGCGTCACCAGTGCGTGCGGAGAATTGCACCGCGGGCACGTGATGTAGATTCGTGGGGGCATCTGTGAGAAGAATGCCATCGGCGTGATGGAGGGCTAGACGACGTTGACAGTGGTCACGGGCGGCACGCGGCCCCTGTTTGTCTCCCGCGTTTTCTCCTCTACCGCGGCTACCTCGGCTGGCCGCGGCCTGCGCGCGTCCATGCGCATTGGGCTCACCACGAGCACCGTGGCGACACCGCTCGCGAGTCTGTACTCGCGGTGCTGGAAACCTCCCTGCGCGGCAATGGAGGGGCCGGCGACCAGGAGGATCAGCGCTGCAGTCGTCGCGAGGCGTGAGTCAATCATGGTGATCTCCTGAATCCCCTCTTGCCAGGTCAGTGTCGGGCGGTGCCG
Organism: uncultured Bifidobacteriaceae bacterium; assembly: GCA_964505975.1. Taxonomy (GTDB): domain Bacteria; phylum Acidobacteriota; class Vicinamibacteria; order Vicinamibacterales; family UBA2999; genus Gp6-AA40. Next base: position 7,255 of record CAZDLW010000001.1, read on the forward strand.
TGTGCTCCGTCCGCGTCGTGCCGGCCGCGGCGCCGATGCCGGTGTTGCCCGCCCTGACGGCGCGCCGCCGCTGCGCGTCTCGGAACTCGGCGGTCATCCAGTCGAGGCGGATCTGGCGGTCGTCACGATCGTCGGGCTTGATCCTCACCGGTCCAGACTAACGCGTGCGGTTGGCCGCCGCTGTTCCGAACTGCACACCGGCCCGCGCGGTGCGCTCTTGCTCGCGCCGTGGTGTCCAAGGACGTATCGTGAATCAACCGGGCGGCCGATCGCTTGGGGGCCGTGGGGAGCGCATGACACATGAACATCCGACCATTCGGGTCGCGATGCTGGGAGCAGCCGCGTCACCGAGGCGGGTGGAAGCGCGCTGTGTGCAATTGGAGACAGCGGATGCTCCGCGCCTCTCGTACGCTGAGAGGCATGTCAATCGAACATGTGAAAGCAGCTTCCGTGGTTCTCTGGGTCATGGCGGCGGGCTTCGTGGGCTACGCCAGCGGGATCACGTCCCTTGGGAGCTGGACCATGCTGGCCGCGTTGGCACTCCTGGCGCCCATGCTGGCGATGCGCCTGTGGCGCGTGCCCGCTCAGAGCATGTCCCAGAGCATCCAGGACGTGCTTCGACGATCCGACGGCGGTTTTGCTCGTAGAGGCCCACGCTGAGCAGCGAGGGCTTCCGCCTTCGAACGCACCGGCTATCGCTATCGAAGCGGCGACCAGAAACTTTTCATCCATCCCGCTAGCGTCGAACGGGCGTATTCGTCCACCTTCCATAGAGATCAACCGGCCAGGCGTCATGCTGTGTCGCTGCCCTGCCGGAGGAACACGAATGCAGGATACGTTGGGAGTCGTAGCATGGTGAGCCGCGGCGACTGACCCTCTGGCCACCCAACACGAACCCTCGGCTATGATCCAGGGGTGATCGGCCACACCCTCTCCCATTACCGCATCCTGTCGCAGCTGGGGCAGGGGGGGATGGGTGTGGTGTACGAAGCCGAGGACACCCGCCTCGGCCGTCGTGTGGCCATCAAGATGCTGCCGCCCGACGCCTGCTGTGATGGGCAGGCGATGCAGCGCTTCCTGCGCGAAGCGCGCATCATCTCCTCGCTCACCCATCCCCACATCTGCACCCTCTACGACATCGGCGAGCACCAGGGCCAGCAGTTCATGGTGATGGAGCTCATCGACGGCGAGTCGCTCGCGGCGCGCATCGCGCGCGGACCGCTGCCGGTGGAGGACGCCATCGAGCTGTGCGTGCAGATCGCCGATGCGCTCGACGCCGCCCACGGGCGCGGCATCGTGCACCGTGACATCAAACCCGCAAACCTGTTCGTCACGAGCCGCGGGAAGGTCAAGGTGCTGGACTTCGGCGTTGCAAAGCTCTCGGAAGGCGGACGCGGCCGGGACGAGGTGGCTGAGACCGCTCCGAACGACGAGGTGATGACGACGGCGGGGACGGCGGTCGGGACGGTTGCGTACATGTCACCGGAGCAGGCGCGCGGGCAGGAGATTGACGCCAGGAGCGATCTGTTCTCGCTGGGTGCCGTGATGTTCGAGATGGTGACCGGGACGCCGCCGTTTCCTGGCGCCACTCCAGCCGTTGTCTTCGAGGGCATTCTGACGAAGCCGACGCCTGTGCCGTCGAGGCTCAATCCGCACGTGCCGGCGGAGCTCGACCGCATCGTGCTCGAGGCTCTCGCGAAGGATCGTGAGAGGCGGTACCAGAGCGCAACCGATCTGCGTGCGGATCTCGAGCGTCTCGAGCGAGAGAGCAAGTCTGGCCGCGCCGCGGCCCCGCGGAGTAGTTCGGTGCTGGCAACCGGGACACCTCGCCTGCGCACCGCGGCCGGGGCATGGCTCGTGGGCGCGCCGCTCGTCACCGCCGGTGTGATAGCGCTGGTGTTCCTGGTCCTGTGGCAATCGACCCGGGCGCCGGCACTGACCTCCCGCGATCTCGTGGTGCTGACCGATTTCGTCAACCGTACTGGCGATACGATGTTCGACGACACACTCGCCGAGGCGCTTGCTCTGCAGTTGCGTCAGTCGCCGTTCCTCAACCTGCTCAGCGATCAGCAGGCACAGTCTACGCTCCGTCTGATGGGGCGGGATCCAATGGATCCCATCACCCCGGAGATGGGCGCTGAGGTCTGCCAGCGCGTAGGAGCACGAGCGACGCTCGGCGGGGCCATCTCCAGTCTCGGCTCGGCGTACGTTCTCACGTTGAGTGCACGCGACTGCGTTACCGGGTCGGTGCTCGCGGAAGCCCAGATCCAGGCTGCGGGCAAGGAAACAGTACTGGTCTCGCTCGGCGAAGCCGCATCCCGGCTGCGCGAACAGCTTGGCGAGACGCTCGCCTCCCTCGAGCGATACGACGCCCCGATCGAGGAGGGCACGACGCCATCGCTCGACGCGCTCAAAGCGTACAGCCAGGGGATCCTCACGCGGCGCGCGCAGGGGGACTTTGCGTCGGTGCCGTTCTTCGTGCGCGCGATTGAGCTGGATCCGGACTTCGCGCTCGCCCACGCTCGGCTCGGCACGGTCTACACGAATCTGGGCGAAATCGAACGATCGGTCCCCCACACGACGCGGGCCCATGAGCTGCGCAACCGCGTCAGTGAGCGCGAACGCTACTACATCGACGCCCGGTACTTCAGCGCCGTATCACGGGACACGGATCGGGCCATCGAGGTGTACAGGCTCTGGAAGACCACGTACCCGAACGACCACACACCGTACATCAACCTAGGCTCGCTCCATCGTGGACGCGGCGAGATCGGGGAAGCGGTCAGCACTCTCGAAGAAGCCGTCCGGCTGGCTCCCGACGAGCCGATTGCGCAGCTCAATCTCGCGTTCGCGTATCTGGACGAGTCGCGTTTCGAGGAGGCTCGCACGTTGTTTCAGTCCGTGCTGTCGGTGGTGGACAGCACACAGGCACGCATCGGCCTCATCGTGCTCGGCATCTTCACGCGAGACGATGCCCTGATTGATGCGCAGGTGGCTGCCACGAGCGGTCGCCGCGATGAAGGGGATGTGCTGGTCGCGCGCGCGGCTGGCGCGCTGTACCTGGGACGTGTCGGCCAGGCCCGTCGGTTGTTCGAGGAGCTGGCTCGACGTCATGAGACCCTGGTCGCTGCTCAGCGAGCGCGCGCGGACATGTTGAGCATGGCGGTCAATCTGGCGCTCGTCGGCGATCTGTCGACCGCGCGCCAGTGGGTGCAGCGCGTACGGGCCCGAGGGCGGCTCGGCGCGGGGACCGCCGAAGAAGAGGTCACACTTGCGGGACTGATCGGGGACGAGGCTCTTGCGCGAGGCGCTCTCGATACCGCGCTTGCCGAGGCTGGTGACGGTGCCGATGCGCGGATGCGCGAACGGGTGATGCGGGCCTCGGCAGCGGAGGCCCACGGACGTACGGGGGATGCCCTCGACGAGCTCGGTTCGGTGCCGTTCGAGCGGCGCTATGCGCGCGCCGTCTTTCTGCGGGCCTGGTTGTCGGCAAAGGTCGGCCAGTGGGACGAGGTCGTTCGCGCGGCGAGCTGGCTGCTGGACGGCCCCGGTCCGGACACGCACGCAGTGTGGGCTGGCCCCGCGTTGATGCGGGCACTGCGCGCGCAGGCGTACGCCCGCCTCGGTCGTCCCGAAGAGGCACGGGCGGCGTACGAGGACTTCTTCGAGTTCTGGAGGGATGCCGATCAAGACGTGCCGATCCTGCAGGATGCCCGGCGCGAGTACGCGAAACTCGGGTCTTAGGACCGTCAGACAGGTACGTCCCGAGTGCCCGTGTTCCGCCGCGCAACCAACCCCGGCCCTCGCCCTGAGTTGCGACGTGGCGGCTCCCGACGACAGCCCGGGCCCCCAACGCGCCTGCGCGTTGGGGTGGCGTCGCGCGGTAAAACGCATCCTCCGGTGCGACGCGCGAGCAAGAGCTGGGTCCCGCAACCCAGCTCGGTCGTCACGCTCCGGATGCGTTTTGCCTGACTGGTGCCGCGCGAGTCGTAGGTCGCCGGCCCTGTCTCAACTCAAGCGAGCGCCGGGATAGTCACGTCAGGTCTTGCCCTGCCGCGTGGCTGGTTGGGAGCACCCAGGCGGTCAATGCCGCGAATACGGTGTCTGGGGCCGCAGAGCGGTCCACAGCCACGGCGCCAGCCTGATTGATCGTGTAGGTCTGCCCGGCAATCGTGACCGTTCCGTTTCGTACCGCCGCCGACGTGTTCGCCGCGACCTGGAGAGTGACGGTTCCATTGCCACTGCCACTGCTGCCGCTCGTCACGGTAATCCATGCGACGTTGCTGGTGGCGGTCCAGTTGCACCACGCCTGTGCGGTGACCTGCACGGCGAAGGTGCCGCCCAGAGCCGATGCCGCCTGGCTGGACGGGTTGATGCTGTAGACACACGCCGCGGCCGCCTGATTGACGGTGTAGGTCTGCCCGGCAATCGTGACGGTACCGGTTCGCGGCGCCCCCGTGTTGGCGGCCACCGACATGTTCACCGTGCCGTTGCCCGTTCCGCTGCTGCCGCCCGTCACGGTGATCCACGCGACGTTGCTGGTCGCGGTCCAGTTACACCACGCTTGTGTGCTGACCTGTGCCGCGAACGTGCCGCCCTGGACCGGCGCTGCCTGGCTGGTTGGCGTGACGAGGTACACGCAGGCGGCCGCCGTCTGGTTGACCGTATAGGTCTGTCCCGCGATGGTCGCCGTGCCGCTCCGCGCTGCGCCGGTGTTGGCGGCCACAGAGATGGCGACGGTTCCATTGCCGGTGCCGCTGCTGCTGCTCGTCACGGTGATCCATGCGGCGTTGCTGCTGGCGGTCCAGTTACACCACGACTGCGCCGTGACTTGCACGGAGAAGGACCCGCCCTGGGTGGGGGCCGCCTGGCTCGTCGGGTTGATGGCGTACGTGCACGTGGCCGCGGCCTGGTTGACGGTGTAGGTCTGTCCGGTAATCGTGACCGTGCCGGCGCGTGGTCCGCCGCTGTTGGCCGCCACGGACACGGTGACGGTTCCGTTGCCGCTGCCACTGCCGCCGGCGGTCACCGTGATCCACGACACATTGCTGCTGGTCGTCCAGTTACACCACGACTGCGCCGTGACCTGCACGGTGAAGCTGCCGCCCCCAACGGGCGCCGCCTGGCTGGTTGGACTGATGGCGTAGGCACACGCGGCTGCCGCCTGGTTCACGGTGAACGTCTGTCCGGCAATTGTGACTGTTCCCGTGCGCGGCGCCCCGGGGTTGGCCGCAACCGACATGTTCACGGGGCCATTGCCCGCACCACTGCTGCCGCCCGTGACAGTGATCCACGAGGCGTTGCTGCTGGCCGTCCAGGCGCACCAGGACGGTGCGGTCACCTGCACGGCAAGCGCACCGCCCTGTACCGCCACCGTCTGACCTGTGCTGTTCAGCGTGTAGCTGCACGCCGCCGCGGCCTGCGTCACCGTATAGATCTGGCCGGCAATCGTGACGATGTCCACCCGCGGCGGGCCGGGGTTGGCCTGGACCTGAAGGCTCACCGGTCCGCTGCCGGTGCCGCCCAGACCGCCCGTGAGGACGATCCATGGCGCGTTGCTCGTCGCCACCCAGTCGCACCAGGCTTGCGTGGACACCTGTACCGCGAACGCTCCGCCCTCCACCGGGGCGGCCGTGCCGCTCGGGCTGATGCTGTACACGCAGGCGGATGCCGCCTGTGTGACGGTGTACGTGTGACCGGCAATCGTGGCCGTGCCGCTCCGGGGACCTCCCGAATTGGTGGCCACAGCAAGCTCCACGGTGCCATTGCCGGTGCCGCTGCCGCCATTGGGGACCGTGATCCAGGACACGTTGCTCGTCACGGTCCAGTCGCACCACGCCTGCGCGGCAACCTGCACGGACAGCATCCCGCCCTGGACCGGCGCCGACCCGCTGGTCGGACTGATCGAGGTGATGCAAGCGGGTGCAGCCTGGGTGACGGTGTAGGTGTGGCCGGCGATCGTGGCGGTACCGGTCCGCGGCGCGCCAGTGTTGGGAGCCACCGTCAGACTGACGGTGCCGTTGCCGGCGCCCGCGTCGCCGCTCGTAACGGCAATCCAGGCGGCGTTGCTCGTCGCGGTCCAATCGCACCACCCCTGCGTCGTCACATCCACGGTGAAGACGCCCCCTTGTACGGGTGCAGTCTGGGTGGTCGTGCTGAGGCTGGAGGCACAGGCGGCGCCTGCCTGCGTCACCGCATAGGCATGACCAGCGATGGCGACGACACCGGTACGGGGTGCGCCTGGGTTCTCCGCGACCCGCAGGCTGACGGTTCCATTGCCGTCGCCGCTGGCGCCTCCCGTCACCGTTACCCACGGCAACTGGCTCGTGGCCGTCCACTGACAGCCCGTGAGCGTACTGACCGTAATGCTGGCTTGTCCACCTTCCGCGCCAAATGTGCCGGTGCCGGAGCTCAAGGTCGCGCCGCACGCAGCCCCCATCTGGAGAACCTCGGCCCGACTGTCGCCGACGAGGACGACGCCGCGTCTCGTGAAAGGCGTTGCGTTCGCGGCCACGGCGAAGTTCACCTGTCCGTTGCCCTGACCGCTCGCGCCGGCCGTGATGGTGATCCAGGCCACCTCGCTCGTGACGGACCAGGCGCATTCGCGCGCGGTGGTCACCGTCAGGCTGCCGGTCCCGCCCTCGGCCGCCACGTCGGGAAGGCTGTCAGGCACGGAAATCGTGCACCTGGTATCGGTAGGACCAAGGTCACTCGGGCCGACGATATCCGTGGATGTCGAGCCACACGCGTTGACGAACAACGTCACTGCGGCGGCAACGCCGATCATCAGCCATCGGGTCTGCCGATCCGGACACGGGCGTCGAAGCGTGTGCATCGGGGGTATCACGCGCGGTCTTCGAGAAAACCAGCCACGGGGCCCCGCCCCTTGATATCCCCGCTGAGCCCCGCGGCTGGTTGCCAAAATCTCTTTGCCGCGCTTCGCGCGGCTACTGGTGTGTCCGCGATGCGGTCGGGGCAACGAGTACGAAATTCGCGTGTGGGGCCGCATAGCGGTCCGATAAGACGAATGCACGAGAAAGGCCACAGTCGGGCTTGGTTGCCATGATCTCCTGCCACGCATGCGGCGGCGAGGATCGCTGTGCGGTGCCATGCACTGACTACGACATTCGCCTTTCGGGCCGCATGGCGGTCCAACGCGTGGACGTCGGAATTCCTGCGAGTGGCAGCGGGAAGTCGTGCTCGCGGAAGACCGCCTGGACAACTGCTAAGCATAAGGCAAGATTCGCGCTTTGGGCGATCCTTCTGCACAGAGACCGCTCTGCGGCCAAGAACGCGAATTCTGTCCTCGTTGTGCGTCGACGACCTGCGGGCGCATAGCGGTCCTGGCGCGCGAAGCGCGCCACAGAGACACTGCCAACCAGCCAAGGGCCTTGCACGGATATCAAGGCAAGGGCCTTTGGCTGGTTCTACAGGCTCCGTTCACACCTCCCGATAGACCGATCCATGTCGGTGCCCCGAGGTTGCGGATCCGTCCCTGGGGTGTGCGGACACGGCCGCTGTCACTCCTCATCCTCCTGGTCTGGGTGGGAACGATGGTGACCCTGGTCAACCGGTCCTGCGTCCAGGCGACGGGCGCCACGCTGGCTGATGAATTCCTCCACCCGCGCGAAGTCGTCGGGAGCAAGACGCAGGGCACATCGGCGCGACCCCGCGCACACAATCTGCGTCGTGTGCTGAATCCCAGGATACGCAGAAGCTGTCTGGCCCGGCTGCGCCTCAGGGCGCCAGTTCCTGCGCGTGTACGGCCGCTCCCAGGAGCGCCGCGTCGGGAATCAGAATCACCTTGACCGGGATGTTCGACAGCAGTTCCGCCATCGGTGGCTTGGCGCAGAACGCATGCATGAAGGCCCCGGCCTGCAGCGCGGGCAGGATCTTGGGAGCGATGCCGCCGCCCACGTAGAGCCCGGAGACGGCCAGGCCCCGCAGTGCCAGGTTTCCCGCTTCGGCCCCGTACGCGCTCACGAACATCTGGAGTGCTTCGGTGCACCCCTGGCAGCGGCCGGCCAGCCCGGCCTGTGACACACGGGCGGGAATGTCGGGGGCGGTCACCCCATCCAGCATCCGGCATTCGACGCCGCGATGGGTGAATCGGTGCAGGTTCAAGAGGCCCGGGCCGCTCAGGACGTGCTCGACCTCGACCCGTCCGTACAGATCCCGAAGCATGCGCACGAGCTCGATCTCGCGGTCGGTACGCGCCGCGAAATCCGCGTGGCCCCCCTCTGATGGTGCAGGCACCAACCGGCCATGGATGCGGTGCAAGTAGGACTGACCAAGACCCGTGCCCGCCGCGATGATGGCCGCGTTGCCCTCGGGGTGCGGCACGCCTTCCTGGAGCAGCGCGTACTCGTCGGCTGTCAGCAGGTCCACGCCGTTCGCCATGGCTTCCAGGTCGTTCAGGAGCTGGACGCGCGGTGTGCCGAATCGCACCGTCACCTCGTCTGCAGAGATGTTCCAGTGGATGTTGGTCAATCGCGCGGTGTTGGCGACGACCGGGCCGGCGACGCCCACTGCGGCGGCTTCGATGATGAAAGGCTGATGGATGTCGCGCGCGAACTGATTCAAAATGTCCGTGAAACTCGAAAACGACTGCGTCATGTACGCATGAACGGCCAGGGGGACCGGACGTTGGCGATCGCGGTCGAACAGCCCCAGGAGCGTCTTCGTACCTCCGACATCGCCGGCAAGCAGCATGCGTCAGTCAGCCTCGCCCAATCCGCGCATCGAGTGGATTATAGTGAAACGCGTCGTGGGCCCTGCCGGTTCAGCAGCGATATCGCGGCGCCAGGTGCTCGAACGCTACAGACATCTGCGCGACGATCATCTGCGCTACATGCAGAAGTGGGGCTTGGTCCGACCTGCCCATCGCGCCCACGGCGAGACCTACTACGCGTTCTCCGATCTGACGGTCATCCGGCAGGCTGATGCCGAGCTGGCTGCGGGCGCCAGCCTCCGCGCGGTGCTACGGTCGCTGCTAGCGTCGCGAAGTGGACAGCTGGCATTCGACTTCCGTCTCGAGGCACATCCCGCCAAGGTGCTGCAGTTGAAACGACCCGAGCCGCCCCCGATGGTTGCGCTGCTGGATGCGCCTGTCGCGCCCGGACCCACGACGGCAGAACAGCACTTTGCGGCCGCTTCCGGCCTCGATGATGGAGACCCGGCGAACTTCGAGGCGGCGGCGGCCGAGTACCGCCGCGCGCTCGAGATCGATCCGTCTCTCGTGCCGGCCCTCATCAACCTCGCGAACATCCACTACGCATGCGACGAGATCATCGAGGCCCAGGTGCTGTACGAGCGGGCAGTGGCGCTCGATCCCGACGTGTTCGAGGCGCACTTCAACCTGGGCAACATCTTTCACGACCTCGGGCGGTATGCGGAAGCGCAGCGCTGCTATCGGGACGCGCTGCAGCTCAACCCGGCCTTTGCCGATGCGCACTTCTACCTCGCCGTGGCGCTCGAGAAGAACGGGCAGTCGCAGCAGGCGCGTCCGCATTGGCGCGCCTACCAGCAGCTTGCGCCGAACGGCGAGTGGGTGCACCTGGCAAGGGAGTTCTCCGACTCGCCGTCGTGAGCCCTGAATAGAGAGCCGACTTCCCCAGGACACGACAGCCGTCCGTTAACGCGCGAACCACAGAGCTCAGTAGGTGTAATCGTCCGAGGGAGACCGCTTCTTGGGCGTGCGTCGCAGCTTGTAATACTGGCAGTCCAGGCACCAGGCCTCCGGGTCGAACCCGGTCGTCCCGGCGTAAGGCTTCACCTCGCGGTGTGTGCAGAAGGCGGCGTTGCCTTCTTCGGCCGGCTGCTGCCAGCGGCATGACATGAATCGTGCGAATGCGGGTGAAGACTGCGCGTCGTTCGATGCGGTCGGCGTGCCGTTCGGTGTGGGCGCGGTTGCCATCGCCGTCCGCGGCTCCTCCCCCGGTGGACCATGCCTGTCGTCATTGAAGTTGTACGCCAACGGCCTTCTCCAGCGCGCGAAGCGCGCGCACTTCCTCGGGAGCCACCAGTGTGAGCGCGCTCCCCGTTGATTCCGCGCGGCCCGTACGGCCCACACGATGCACGTACGCCTCGGGTGTGTCCGGGACTTCGAAGTTCACGACGTGGGCAATCCCTTCGATGTCGAGTCCCCGAGCCGCAACATCGGTGGCCACCAGGACGGGGTAGGTTCCGGTTCGGAAGCCCTCCACGGCCGCCATCCGCTGCTGCTGCGTGCGATCGGCGTGCAGCGCGGCGGTGCGGATGCCCAGATCGCGCAACTGCCCCGCCAGCCGCTCCGCGCCAATCTTCGTCCGGCAGAAGACGAGCACCGGGCCCGTGGCCTCCTCCCGCAGCCAGCGGGCCAGCCACCGTGCCTTCTCGCCGGCACGCACCGTCTGGACGGCATGTGAAATCGTCCGGGCCGGCCCGCCCTGGCGGCCGACCTGGACGTACCTGGGCTCGCGCAAGAACTCCTGCGTCAGCTTCAGCACTTCGCCCGGCATCGTGGCGGAGAACAGCAGCGTCTGGCGCGACGCGGACAGGGCCGCCAGGATGCGCTGGACGTCCGGCCAGAAGCCCATGTCCAGCATCCGGTCCGCTTCGTCCAGCACCAGCACGTCCAATCCGCCGAAATCGGTGACATCGTGCCGCATGTGGTCCATCAGCCGGCCGGGAGTGGCCACGACGATGTCGACCCCGGCGCGGAGCGCGCGCTCCTGTGCGTCCATCGGCACGCCCCCGTAGACGGCCACGCTCGACACCGACGTGTGATACGTGAGCCCCTGCACCTGATCTTCGATCTGCACGGCGAGCTCACGAGTCGGCGCAAGCACCAGCGCCCGGGTCCGGGGTGTCGCGGGCGGCGGCGTGGTGAGGAAACGCTGAAGGATGGGTACGAGAAACGCCGCAGTCTTGCCGGTGCCGGTCTCGGCGCACGCAATTACGTCACGGCCGGCAAGGGCAAGCGGGATGACTCCGCTCTGCACGGGGCGCGTACTGATCCAGCCGAGGTCTGCGATGCCATGCAACAGCCGATCGTCCAGCGACAGGCGGTCGAACGGCATGGGTGCCGGGTCGAAATCAACGGGTTCGTACACCGGTGTCGCTGGCTCGGCGGGCCGTGACGGAAGCACACGTCGGGCCCGCGGGCCGGGTCCGCGTCGGCGTCGTCGGTGATCTGGTGGTAATGCGGTTTGTGTACTCAACGGGCTGGCTTATCTGGCGCGGAAGGTGATGATGCCGCGGACCGGGTCGTACGGAGACACACCCACGGTCACGCGATCACCGGGGACGACCTTGATTCGAAACCGGCGCATGCGGCCGCTCAACTGCGCGAGCACCTCGTGCCCTGCGTCGCACTGCACGCGATACAGTCCCCCTGAATGGACGGCAACAACGGTTCCCTGCATGTCGATGAGATCGTCTTTGCTCAATAACTCATCCTTTCACCAAAGGCTAGCAATGAGTGTGCCATAACAGGGCATCATGGTGCAAGTTGCCTGTTTTCCATGATTTCCGTGGCGTGCGTCTGCCCGGTGCTCGCGCCTACAGCGCTCGAACCGCCGATTCCACCTGGGCGGCCAGATCCGCGTAGTCGCTGCCGTGTAAACGCATCGGTTGGCCGAAGGCCACGCGCACGCGCCCTGGCCGCGCCATGCGCCAGCGTTGATGCAGCACCCGATCGACATCGTCGAGGCGGACCGGCACGACCGGCAGATCGAGTCGAGACGCGATCATCCCGATGCCCGCACGAAACGGATGGATGTCGCCGGTATCGGAACGCAGCCCCTCCGGAAAGATCAGGATCGACCAGTCGTCGCTCGTCAGTTCTCCAATGTAGCGGAGCGTCTGGCGCGCTCCGGCCTCTCGTTGCGGCAGGGGGAATCCGTTGAAATAGAACGCAGCCAGATAGTACAGGGCCGTCGTCACGAAGCGCTGCTGCCAGCCATACTGATCCGGAAAGAAGTGCGCCTTGAAAAACTCCTTCTGCATCGCCGGCGCAACGTGGGCCCGCCAGCGTCCGGGCAGCGCCGCGAGAATGACTGGCGTGTCCAGATGGCTCTGGTGGTTCGAGGCGAACACGACCGGTCCCTCCAGGTCCTTCAGGTGCTCCAGACCTGTCACGCGCAGGTGCGCGAACAGGCGGGTGATGGGCAGGATCCAGAGCGCCTGCGACAGCCGCCGGACGAGGGCAACCGGCCACGAGCGATTCCACGACGGAAAATCAACCGGCTCGTCCAGTTCTGCGCCCGGTACGGGGTGCTCGACCAGACGCTTCAGGTCGCTCAGCCTGGCAGCCGCCGAGAAGCGCGTCTCGTCAATCCGCGTCTGGAAACGGTCCTCCAGGGCGACCATCAGTTCCACCCGTTCCAGGGAGCTCAGCCCGAGCTCCTCGAGGGTCGTCGTGTCGGCGAGCGTGCGCCCGCGGGCGAATCGCGCGACCAGCCCGTCAACCGTGTCGTTCCCGGGTGCCACGGCTTCGGTCGCGCCCGCCGCAACCCAGTCCCGAATGGCGGTACGCTTGAGTTTGCGGGTTCCCTCCGTGCGCGGCAGTTCGGAGCCGGGCCACAGGGTTGCTCCCCGTATGCGCTGGTGATCCTGCAGGCGTGTGTTGGCCTGCCGCAGGACTTCGTCTGACGTCACCGCGGCGTCCAATACCAGAACCGCGTGCACGCGCTCCTGGCCGCTCTCGGCTCGTCCCACGACTGCCGCATCCCGCACGCCTGGCACCTCGTTCACGACCCGCTCGACGTCCTCGGGGAAGACATTGAGCCCTTCGGGCGTGACAATCATTTCCTTCTTGCGGCCCTTGATGAACAGCCGCCCCTGGGTGTCGCGCTCGCCGATGTCGCCCGTGTGCAGCCAGCCGTCCGAGTCGATGCTGCCGTCCGCCTGTGCGCCGCCGAAGTACCCGCTTGTCACGTTCTCCCCGCGCACGAGGATTTCGCCGTCGTCGGCAATGCGGATGTCGACGCCGGCAATGGGCGTTCCCACCGATCCCTTGCTGGTCTTGAACGGATGGTTCAGGGTCACGATGGGGGCCGTCTCCGTGAGTCCGTACCCCTGGATCACGACGAAGCCCCTGTCGCGCCAGAACCCTTCCACATCCGGCGGCAGCGGCGCGGCGCCGACCACGAAGGCCCAGAATTTCAAACCGAGCCCCCTGTGCAGGTGCCGGTACTTCCACCATCGGGCGAGGACCGAGCTGCCCGGCACAGGGGTCGCGGCGGTGTCCGGCATCGTGCGCACGACGTGCTCGCGCAGCACATCCAGAATCTTCGGTACGCACACGAGCACCGACACGCGCCTGGTCCTGATCAGATGGATGATGTCGTGTGGATTGAAGCTCCGGGCGAAGACGACCGTTCCCCGCACCATTGGCGGAATGTTCGTGGCCATGGACTGCCCGAACATGTGGCTGAGCGGCAGGAGGTTCAGAAAGCGGAGCGGGTGGAAGGGTGTCGCGTATTTCCGGTACTTGAGAATCTCGCGCTCGACCGGAATGATGTTGGCGAGCACGTTCCGGTGGCGGATCACCACGCCCTTTGGCTCGGCGGTCGCACCTGACGTGAAGATGACTTGGATCACATCGTCTCGCGACACGTCTACCGCCGGCATCGGACCATCCACCCGCCAGTCGAACTCGACAAATGGCCATACGTGCTCGAACTCGGCCAGCGGATGCGCCTCGAGTGGCTCCCCGGGGACGTCCTCCCCGATGAGCAGCAGGCGGGCCTGAACCAGCCGCCGTACATCACGGACGAACTCCAGGGACGACCGATAGTCGATGGGCACGACAATGATGCCGGCGAGGAGGCAGCCCCAGTAGGCGGCAATCCACTCGGGGCGGCTCTCGCTCCAGAAGACGACCGTGTCACCCTTCTGCAGTCCTATCGTGCCCAGCCTCGCCGCAAAGCCGCGCGCGGCCCGGCCGACCTCGGCGTACGTGTACACGCGTCGGCGATAGCCGTCGTCGTAGACCAGGAACTCTCCACGGGTGGCGGCGAGATCCCGAAAGAAGTCAATCAGCGTGTCGCGCTGCACTGCTGGATTATGATCGAAGCCCGATACAGGAAGTGGATCGCCGCGTCGCTCCGACTCCCGGGGCCCCGCCTCCGCTTCCCATTCGATCGAGTTCCGAAACGCGTGGAGCTGCGCCAGCGGGGGGGATCCCGTCGCATTCACCTGACCGTTGAGCAACGATGACTCTTCCGCCAGCCCTGGCCGTCGGCGCCGTGTACGACAGTCTGCTGCAGTCTGCCTTGCAGCAGTTCTTCGAGCGCGCGGAGCTCGACGCCGAGCCCACGCCGTCGAGCTCGTCGGACGGCCGGATGGCGATCGAGCCATCGGCGCATCCGTCGGCGCTCATCATCCGCTGGTTCGGGACGCGCTACACGCTGCGCGTACGTGGCCCCTGGGCGTTTACCGCGCACGAGGTGCGTCTGGCGCAGGCCGTCGGATCCGTGCTGGCCGCGCGGGCCCGCGCCGTGCTGAATCCGCAGATCATTGCCGAGCGGGGAGACCTGTTTCGGGGCGCCATCGAGGATCGCTACGTCGGGGCATTCCTGGACCACAAGCCGTACACGATCGAGGGTCGGGCCGCCCGCGCCGATCGGATTGCGTCCGTCATCGAGCTGTTGCGGGTGGCTGCGCTCTCGAGCTACGAGAACCGGCCGATTTCCACGGGTGTGCTCCTGCTCGGCACGCAGGGCGACCCATGCCGGCCTGATGTGCCCGTTCCCCCGACTGCGCCCGAGTATACGGAGCCGCTGACGGCCATCAAGAGCTTCTTTCGTCTGGCCGACGGCGTGCGCACGGTCTTCCTGGCGAATGCGGAGGGGCGGCTCCTGGACATCATCGATATCGATCGGTGGTCTGCGCATGCGTACCGCCATCAGCGGCTGCAGGTCCCATGCGCCAAGGCCTACCAGGCCCACGCACGCGCCACACTGCAGCATGGTCATGTCTGCGCCGTGTTCAGTCCGTCTCGCGAGATCAAGGTGTTTGCCGAGGGGGCCGAGCTGTTCGCGTTTCGCGCGGCGGCCTGGCACCTGCTGGATCTCCAGGCCAAGTTCCGGCTCTGGGCCGAGGCGGTCGGGAACGAGCCGCTGGCCATGCGGCTGTTTCAGACGGCGCTCGACCTTGCCGATGCCCGTGAGGGCGCGCTGTTCCTCGTGGCGAGGGAACCCGACCGCGCGGTGGCCCAACTGGTGACGCCGGCAGACCGTCTGGACATCCCCATCACCGACGGTGCCTCGACGCGTGCTCCGTCGCGCCGCGACCTGCTCCACCTGCTCGAGGGACGGTCGGCGACGGACCTCGACGAAACGATCTTTTCGGCGTTGGCCTCCCTCGACGGTGCGACGGTCATGGACCGGACCGGACGCTTGCTGGCGGCTGGCGCGATCCTTCGTCATACGGCGACAGACGAATTCGAGCACGACGGAGAGGTCGAGGGCGCCAGGACCACCGCAGCCATTGCCGCCACGAGATTCGGCCCGGTGCTGAAGGTGAGCGAGGACGGCATCATCACTTTTTTCGATCGCGAACGGATCTGGGAGATATAGCCAGCGAGGCTCCGCCTCAGCCCCGCAAGCCGTCTGGGTCTAGGAGCAGGCTGTGGCCCGTCAGGGCGTACGCGGCACGTATCCTGACCTGCGGGCGCGAACGGTCCCGGACGTGCGGATCGGTCAAATACTGGGGACCGAGGTAGAATGGACGACTCGCCCATGCGGATTTTCCTGACAGGTGCGACGGGGTATATCGGATCGGCCGTGTTCGACGCACTGCTCCGTGGCGGCCATCAGGTCACGGCCCTGGTGCGGGATCCGGAGAAGGCCGAGCGCATCTCACAGCGAGGCGGGCAGCCGATCGTCGGGGAGCTCTCGAAGCCCGCGTCGTATGTCCAGGCAGCCGAAAGCTGCGATGCCGTCGTGCACACGGCGTTCGAACACTCGAAGCGGGGCCCCGAGGTTGACCGCCAGGCGGTCGAGACGCTGATCGGTGTGGCCTCGCGGCGCGAGGCCTCGGGCCGGCCGGCCACCTTCGTCTACACATCGGGCATCTGGGTGCTGGGCGACACGCAGGGACAAGCCACCGAAGAGGTCGCGCTCCACCCGACGCGGCTCGTGGAATGGCGTCCCGCACACGAGCGGCTGGCGCTTGGTGCCGCTGGCGGTGGGGTCCGTGTCGCGGTGGTCCGGCCGGCGATCGTCTATGGCGGCGCGCGCGGGATTATTGGCGACATGCTGAAGGATGCGGCCAACGGCCTCCTGCGCGTGGTCGGCGACGGCCGTAATCACTGGCCGTGCATCTACGATCGCGATCTGGCGGATCTGTACGTGCGGCTTGCCGCGAACCAGGACGCGTCCGGCGTGTTCCACGCGAACGACGAAGCCGACGAACGCGTCAACGATATCGTGGAGGCCGTTGCGCGTCATGCCAAGACCAGGCCGGACGTGCGTCATGTGCCTCTCGAGGAAGCGCGCGCCAAGATGGGCCCCTACGCCGACGCGCTGGCGCTCGATCAGATCGTGCGTAGCCCGCGAGCCCGAGCGCTCGGCTGGTCACCCACGCTGCACTCGGTGGCTGGCAACGTCGCCCGTCTGCTCGAGGAATTCCGCACCGCGCGCGAAGCGGCGTAGCGCGCCCAGGCCCCTCCCTCTACCACCGCGGCCCGCACCAGGAGCGGCCCCTGCCGAGGTGCACCGAGCCTCGACCCCGAGTCAAGAGTCGTCGAAGTCCGAACGGTCCTCGTCCTGGGCCCCGGGCAGGAACTCGAAGAACGCATCGAGGCTGCGATCCAGCGCTCGGCGCAGCTGTGGAATGGTGCCGTCAATCGTGTGGAGCGTCAGCCCGGCGGCTTCCCCGCCCTTCAGGTGGAGCCGAACGTCGTCGGTTGCGGTCAGGGCGCCCTCCGGCAGGAGGCGGAGCCCATAGACGAGTGTATAGCGCGCCATAGCCCATATATTGCCGCAAGGATTCCCCTTCCCTCTATACTGGCTGCATGCGGACGTATGTCTGGTTTCCGGGGCTCGTCGCCGTGCTGTTCGTGGGGGCACTGGCCGTGCGGATGCAGGGGCCGGGTGCGACCGATGCCGTGCCCGGGCCGGCGGCCGTCGAGATCCGTGGCGAACAGATGGCCGCGCACGTGAGGTTTCTCTCACACGACCTGCTGGAGGGCCGAGCGCCCGCGACGCGGGGCGGCGATCTGGCGGCGGAGTATCTTGCCGCGCAGCTCGCCCTGATCGGGTTCGAGCCGGCGGGCGACAACGGTACGTACTTCCAGCAGGTGCCCATCATCGAGTCGGTCGTCGATCCCTCGTTCACGCTCACCGTCGGTCGAGGCGCGCCGTTCCGGTACCTCCAGGATGTGGTGGCCTTTACGGACGCCCTCGAGAGTCGCGTGCAGGTGGCGGGAGAGGTCGTCTTCGTCGGCCACGGTATCGTCGCGCCGGAGTACGACTGGAACGACTATGCCGGTGCGGACATGACCGGCCGGATCGCGCTCATCATGGTGAACGATCCGCCAGCCACTGCGGAGGAGCCGGAGTTGTTTGCCGGGGAAGCGCTCACCTACTACGGCAGGTGGACGTACAAGTTCGAAGAGGCAGCGCGGCAGGGCGCCGCCGGAGCCATCCTGATCCACACGGACGCGTCAGCCACCTACCCATGGCAGGTGGTGGAGACCGGCTTCGCCGGGACGCAGTACTCGCTGCCGCCTGAACCGGGCCAGCCAGCGCTCCTTCTGAAGGCGTGGGTCACGGACAACACGGCGCGCGAGCTGGTGCGGCGAGGGGGACGGGATCTCGACGCCCTGCGCCAGGCCGCGCTGCGGCGTGGCGCCGCACCCGTGCCCCTTGACGTTCGCGCGTCGGCCTCGATCGTCCAGGCCGTCGAGCGGCGGACGTCGCCAAACGTCATCGGGGTGCTGCGAGGCACCAGGGCGGACGAAGCCATTGTCTACACAGCGCATTACGATCATTTGGGGATGCGCGATCCCCGTCCGGACGATCCGCCTGGTGTGGACCGGATCTTCAACGGCGCGCGTGACAATGCGTCGGGTCTGGCGGGTACGCTGGCCGTCGCGCAGGAGTTCGCCCGCCGATCCGTCAGGCCGTCGCGATCGATCTATGTCCTGTTCACGACGGCCGAGGAATCGGGCCTGCTCGGGGCCGAGTACTTTGCGGCGAACCTGCCTCTGCCCGCGGAACGATGGGCGGCGAACATCAATATCGACAGCCTGAACATCTACGGGCCGGCGCGCGATATCGTGCTGCTCGGGGCCGAACGTTCGACGCTCGGCGATCTGGCGGCCGCGGTGGCTGCGCGGCACGACCGGGTCATTGGCCCCGATCCAGCGCCAGGACGCGGGTACTTCTTTCGATCCGATCACTTCCCGCTGGCGAAGATCGGGATTCCCGCACTGTCCATCAGCGATTCCATCGAGTTCATCGGCCCCACGGCTGCCGACGCCGCGAAGCGCCAGGACGCGTACAACGACACGGACTACCACCAGCCGAGCGATCGCATGCAGCCATGGTGGGATTTTGCCGGTGCGGTGCGGGATATGCGGCTGCTGGCCGAACTTGGATGGGACATCGCGAACGATCCGCAGATGCCGGCGTATCATGCGGGCGAGCAGTTTGCGAGGGCCAGGGCAGAGCAGTAAGACGCCTCGTGCTTCTCCGGTTGTCTCAGCAAGACCCAGATTGTGTCCGCGTGGTCGTGCCGACGTGCTCCTGCGCCTCGCTCCCGACGACATCGCGCGGTAAAACGCATCCTCCACCTGCTGTCAGCGACCCGAGCTGGGTCCCGCAACCCAGCTCGGGTCTCACGTTCCGTATGCGTTTTGCGCGACTCCCATCGCGCGAGTCGTCGCCGCAGGGCACGTCAGCACGACCGCGCCACCAGCTGATTCGCGTTGAGCTGAGACAACCGGAGAAGCAGACGTCTGGCGAGGAGACCCGATGGTCAGTTCTTGCAATGCTCCCCGTGTTCCCCCGACCAGGGAACAACTCTCGCCGCCACGCGCTGATGGTCCGCAGGCGCTCCGGCTCAGTTTGTCCTGGGTAGTGCAACCGGCCAGTTTCGCGTCTCCCCAGAATGTGTGGGTTGACGTCGCGACTCCACAGGTATAAATAGGCGGCCCACAGGTGAACTCCAGTTCTCGTGCGTGCGCTACGTGTGTCCAGTCATCGCACGCAAGATTTCAAACGGGGCCAGGCACGCTCCTGCTCAGCTCGAACGACGCTCGGTGGGCGTAATTCAAGATCTCCCAACCGACGCTCCAATTATGGTGACGGCTCATCGCCCGAAGGGGGACAACATGCACAACCGGATCCTCGCGCTCGTGTGCGGCATGGTGCTCGCGGCTGTTCCTGCGTTCGCCCAGGTATCAGCGCAGGCCTCGATCACGGGAAACGTCCGCGACACGTCCGGTGCGGTGCTGCCAGGCGTGACAGTCGAGGCGAGCAGCCCGTCTCTCATCGAGCGGGTTCGGATCGTGACGACCGACAGCTCGGGACAGTACCGCATCATCGACCTCCCGGGAGGCGTGTACGCCGTGACGTTCACCCTCCCCGGTTTCTCGACCATTCGGCGTGAAGGCGTCGAGCTCGCCGGTGCGTTTACCGCCACCGTGAACGTGGAGCTTCGTGTCGGGGCCCTGGAAGAGACAGTCACGGTGACCGGCGAGTCGCCGATCGTCGACGTCCAGAGCGCTCGACGGCAGCAGGTGCTGGACAGCTCCGTGGTCAATGCCATTCCGACCGGGCGCACGTACCACAGTCTTCTGACGGTGGTTCCCGGCATCGCCTCGACCTCGAACGATGTGGGGGGCATCTCGACCACATCGGTCGCGACGTTCACGATTCATGGCGGCCGCCCGAACGAAGGTCGGCTTCAACTGGATGGGATCGGCATCGGTGGGACGCTGAACGGCGGAGGCACGTCGATGTACAACGTCGACGTTGGGAGTGCCGCCGAGATCGTGTTCACGACCTCGGGCGGACTGGGCGAGGCGGAAGTCGGCGGACCCGTCATGAGCATCGTGCCCCGCACCGGCGGCAACACGCTCCGCGGCGCCATGTACGCCAATGGGTCGTCGGGTGCGCTGCAGGGCAGCAATCTCACCGAGGAGCTTCGCACGGCCGGACTGACCGTGCCGAGCTCGTTGCAGAAGCTATGGGACCTCAACGGCTCGTTCGGAGGGCCGATTGTGCGGGACCGGGCCTGGTACTACCTCACCTCGCGGTACCAGGGCAATCGGACCTACGTGACGAACATGTTCTACAACAGCAATGCCGGCGATCCATTGGCGTGGACCTACGAACCCGACACGAAACGTGCAACCAACGATGGCACCTGGAAGAACGGCACCCTGCGGTTGACGCTCCAGCTCAACCGCAGGAACACACTCAACCTGATGTGGGACGAGCAGCGAATCTGGATCAATCACCTTGGTGGGGGGACGGCGACCATTTCACCCGAGGCTTCCGCAACCGGCGATGCCGCTCCGTTGAAAACACGGCAGATTACCTGGCGTTCGCCAGCGTCGGGTCGTGTGCTGCTCGAGGGTGGCTATTCGATCAACGGCAGCCGCTGGGGCGGCCGCGAGCGCCGGCAGACCTACATGAACGGTCAGTTCATCGACGGCAACGCCACCCGCAGTCTGATCCGTGTGGTGGAGCAGGCCGGGCTCATCCCGAATCTCACGTACCGCTCGATGAACTGGAGCAGCAACGCGGCCTGGTCGAATCGATGGAGAGGCAGTGTGTCGTACGTGACCGGTGCGCACAGCCTCAAGGTGGGATACGAAGGGAACTACCTCATCAACAACATCAAACCGTTCACGAATGACGAGCGGCTCACCTACCGTTTCAACAACGGTGTGCCGAATCAGTTGACGATGACGCTTCAGCCGTTCGAGACGCGAACGCGTACGGGTTCCCATTCCGCTTACATCCAAGACCAATCAACCTTCGGCCGCCTGACACTGCAGGGGGCCCTCCGGTTCGACTACGCCTACAGTCGATTCAAGGAGCAGCAGGTCGGACCGGATCGCTTCATTCCCGGGGGGATCGTGCTCCCGGCTCAGAACGGCGTGGAAGGCTTCAAAGATCTGAGTCCTCGTATCGGCGTTGCCTACGATCTGACTGGAGACGGCAGGACCTCGGTGAAGATGAACTGGGGTCGATATCTCGAGGCGGCCGCCAATCACGGCCGCTACACGGCCACCAATCCGCTCTCTCGAATCGTGACGACGACCACCAGGAGCTGGACCGACGCCAATGGCAATCGCGTGGCCGACTGCGACCTGCTGGCACCAGGTACGCAGGACCTCCGCGCGTCTGGTGGTGATTTCTGCGGGGCCTGGGCGAATCTGAACTTCGGAAGCTCGGTGACGAGCACCCGGTACGATCCGGCCCTGCTCGAGGGCTGGGGCGTGCGGCCCAATGATGGGCAGATTGGCATCTCCGTCCAGCGTCAGATTCTCAGTCGGACATCGATCGAGGTCGGATACCATCGCCGGTGGTTTGGCAACTTCGAAGTCACCGACAACCTGCTCGTTGGTCCGGCAGACTACGATGTGTATTTCCTGAATGTGCCCCTGGATCCTCGCCTGCCGGGCGGAGGAGGGTACGTCGTCCAGGACCTCACCAATATCAGGCCGGAGAGATTCGGCCAGAGCGACAACCTGGTGGTGAGCGCCAAGACGTTCGGCAACCAGATTCAGTACTGGCACGGGTTCGACGTGAATCTGAGCATGCGGATGGCGAATGGGCTCGTGTTCCAGGGAGGCACGAGCACGGGGCGTCAGGTGACGGACAACTGCGAGGTCCAGCCGGATGATCCGAGCCGCCGGAACTGCCGGGTCACGCAGCCCGTACGCGTGCAGGCCAATGGCCTGGCGTCGTACACGATTCCCAGAGTGGACGTGCAGGTCAGCGGTACCTTCCAGAGCCGTCCCGGCGGGTCGCTGGCGGCCAACTGGGTGGTCCCAACGGCAACGGTCGCGCAGACGCTTGGCCGCCCGCTCAGCGGAAACGCGGCCAACGTCACGATCAACGTGCTCGACCCGTGGCAGATGGTGCACGACCGGGTCAACCAGGTTGATTTCAAGGTGGCGAAGATCGTGCGAGTGGGCCGGACGAGGGCCACGCTTGGTGTCGACATCTTCAACGCCTTGAATTCGTCTGCCGTCCTCTCACGGCAGCAGGCCTACAGCCCGACGAGCGCCGCATGGCTCACCCCGACGAGCGTCATCGACGCCCGCTTTGCCAAGTTCAGCGCGCAGTTCGACTTCTGAGTCTTCGGGCGGGCTCCCTGAGTGGTTCATCACGAAGGGAGCCCAGCCAGCCAAGATCGGTCGCCCGATATCCGGTTGGCGACAGCCCTTGGCTTGCATTCCGCATTCAGGTGGCTGGCTTTGTCAGCCACCTGCTGGGGTGAGGATGAAGACCATGCGGCGGATCCTGCTCTTCGTGCTCGTGGCGGCCATGCTGGACGCGCCGGCGCACGCCGACGACATCGGGTCCGGGTCCCTGGTATTGACGGCGTGGACCGAGCACACGGGTCTGCCGCCAGGCGAGATTCTGGCCATGACGCAGGACGTGCAGGGATTCCTGTGGCTTGGCACGAGCGCCGGGCTGGTTCGCTTCGATGGCGCCAGGTTTGTCGCGTGGGGTTCGCGAGGTGAACCTCCGCTCCGGGCTCGGACGGTTCCTGCGCTGGTGGCGGCGCGGGACGGAAGTCTCTGGGTTGGCTTCGGAGCAGGAGGAATCAGCCAGATTCGCGGGACCGACGTGATCGACCATACGGGTCACACCGGTGTCCCTCAAGGTGCCGTCGCCGCGTTGCTGCAGGATCGTCAGGGTGCCATCTGGGTCGGTGCGCGGCAGGGCTTTTCGAGATTCCGCGACGGTGGCTGGGAGGCATTCGATCACGCGGGCGAGGTATTCAGTCTCTTCGAGGATCGCGCCGGGCGCATCTGGATTGGGACCTCGGTCGGCGTGCTCGTGTACGCAGACGATGCCCTGGAGCTCCGGGATCCAAATGCCCTCTACGTCCAGAACTTCGCCGAAGATGCCTCGGGCGTGATCTGGGTGACCGACGTCAAGGACATCGTCAAGACGCTGGACGGCGGCTGGACGCCTGCTCACGCGCCCGACGTGCGTGCTCCGCAGAGCGGCTGGCGGCTCGTGCCCGATCGGCACGGAGCCATCTGGGTGGCTGCTCTGGGTGGAGGGCTCCTTCGTCTGACCGGACACGATGGCGCGGTGATCGGGCGTGTGGCCTACGAAGACATGATCAACGGTGCCCCGAGGTCGCTCTTCTACGATCGCGACGACAACGTGTGGGTGGGCTTGAGGCCCGCCGGACTCCTCCGCCTGTCGCAGAGCTTCGTGAAGAGCGACGTCGCGCTCGAAGGGGTCACCAACGACGGCGTGCGTGCGATTGCGTCGAGCCCGGATGGCAGCGTGTGGGTCGGTACGGGTCACAGTCTGCACCGTTTCAAGGATCGAACGCGCGAGGTGTACGACATTGCCCAGACGCGTGCGCTCTACACCGACGCCCAGGGGGTCGCATGGGCGTTCACGTCTCATGGCGTTCGTTTCATCGACGAGCGACGTCCTCCGGATGCCGGGCTCCCTTCGACAATCCGCTGGGATCGCATGATGTCGGTCGTGAGCGATCCCTCGGGGGCGCTCTGGCTCTGCAACGCCGATCAGGGCGTGATGATCTGGCGTCAGGGAGTCCTGTCACGTCTTCGCGACATTCCGGCGGCCTGGGCGGGCAGCTGCAGTTATGCCCATGTGGACCGCCGGGGGCGCGTCTGGCTGGGCCTCGGCGGCGCGCTCGTTGTCTACGACGGGGAGTCCTTCGAGACGTACCGCACCGAGCACGGGCTCGCGTCCGGATTGGTACTGGCGATGCTCGAAGACCGAACGGGGGCATTCTGGATCACGACGCGAAACGGTGTGAGTCGATACCGGAACGGTCGATTCACAACGCTCACCGAGGTCAACGGTCCCTTTGACGACCTCGCGGCGGCCCTCGTCGAAGATCAACAGGGCTTCATCTGGGTGAGTGTGGATGCCGGGTCCGCGATCGTTCGTCTTGACCCTGCGGAGCTGGACAAGGTGGCAGCCGATCCCGCACGCCAGATCGAGTACCGGCTCTTCGATATGTCCGACGGGATACGGGGAGAACTTCGTTCGCTCATCAGGGCTGCGGGCGTCAGGGATGCCCAGGGACAGTTGTGGTTTGCAACGGGATTTGGTGTCGTCATCCTGGATCCGTCGAAAATCCCGCCCAATCAGCGATCTGCGCCGCCGCAGATCGAGTCCGTCTCGCTGGACGGGAGGATGATCGGCCTGCCCGAAGCGGGCGTGACATTGCCCGGACGTGCCTCCACGCTCACGATCGAATACACAGCCGTGAGCGTGAGCGCGGCCTCGAAGCTGCGTTTCCGGTACCGGCTGGAAGGCGTCGAGCCGACCTGGGTGCTGGCCGGGCCCCGTCGGACGGTGTCCTACGCCGATCTGGCACCGGGACGTTATCAGTTCAGGGTGAGCGCCACGAACGACGGGGTATGGTCGGAAGCCGCCACGTGGGCGTTCGTCGTCTCGCCACCGTTCTACCGGTCCAGCTGGTTCCTTGTGTTGTCCATGGGCGCACTCGGGTTGATGGTCGGAGCGGCATGGTGGCTGCGGCTGAGTGCTGTTCGAAGGCAGTATCACCTCGTCTTCGAAGAGCGGGCGCGTATGAGTCGCGAAATCCACGACACCTTGCTGCAGAGCCTTGCTGCCATCGGAGTGGAGCTGGAGAACATTGCCACCCAGTTGAATCCGGCAGAGGCGCGGGGTCGCGAATCGCTGCGGCGGCTACGGCGCCAGGTCGTACACTCTTTGCGGGAGGCGCGCGAGTCGATCCTCGGGCTGCGACAGAACTCGATGGAGAGCCGGAGCCTGGTGAGCGCGTTGCAGGCACTCGCCGACAACACGACGGCCGCGCAGCCTGCCCATGTCGATCTGACGGTCGATGGGCGGCCGCGTCGCTGCAATCCGGACGTGGAGCTGCAGTTGCTCCGGATCAGCCAGGAGGCCGTGACCAACGCCATCCGACACGGCGCGGCCACTCACATCAGTCTCGTCATCGACTTCCGTCCCGAGGCCGTGGCCCTCAGTGTCTCCGACAACGGACGCGGTTTCGTGGTTGGAGAGCACCTCACGGATACGGAGACGGGGACGCATCTCGGGCTGCTCGGTATGAGGGAACGGGCCGAGCGTGTCCGGGGCACGTTCGCGATCACCAGTACGGTCGGGAAGGGTGCCCTCGTAGAAGTGAGCGTGCCGACGCCGCCCGAGTAAGTCTCGTATGTCAGATGCCCTGATTCGAATTCTCTGCGTCGACGACCATCGCCTGATGCGCGAGGGGATTGTGCGCAGCGTCGGGCTGCAGCCAGACATGGCCGTGATTGCGCAGGCCAGCAACGGCGAGGAAGCCGTGGAACAGTTCCGGCGGCACTCACCCGACGTGACGCTCATGGACCTGCAGCTGCCGCGGCTCAGTGGACTGGAGGCCATCCGCATGATCCGCGCGGAACAGCCCCAGGCGCGCATCGTCGTCTTGACGATGTATCACGGAGATGAGGACATCTATCGGGCAATCCAGAGCGGCGCGTCCGGCTACCTCCTCAAGGACACCGTGCCCGATGACCTCGCCGACGTGATCCGCGAGGTCCACCAGGGGCGACGAGTGCTCCCGCCGGCAGTCGCTGCGGCGTTCGAGTCGAGGGCGAGCCAGCCCGGGCTGACACTGCGGGAGATTCAGGTTCTCGAGCTTCTGGCCTGCGGAAAACGTAATAAGGAGATTGCTGCCGAGCTTGGCATCAGCATCGACACGACGAGCTCGCACATTCGGAGCATCTTTTCGAAGTTCAAAGTCCACGATCGAACTGCTGCGCTGGCAGAAGGGCTCCGGCGTGGGATTCTTCACATCCCGTGAAAAGGTACATCGTGCCGTCCGGCCCGTTGGACGATTTTTTGACGTAACCTTCGCTCGTGGGTGCCGATTCCGGGCTGACGGGACCGGGCTGCAGTACGTCACACATTTCTGTGAGTTGACCCGCTGTCGGGTTTGCCGCTACAAACGATTGTCTGTGAGCGACTTCACGGGAAGAGCGTGCGACATTCCCGAGCGCTTCGTCAGGAGAAACGCAGTGACGCTCGAATCGCCGAGACCCAGAAGGTCGGAGTGGGTCCGCTTCACCGGTGCCAGTATCGATCTTGCCTCGTGTGCGGGGCTGGACATCTCCTAACGCCGTCGCAAATACTTGCATCATTCGTGACGATCTCGGCGTTGCGAGATGTCTAGTGGCCGTGGGGAGGAGAGAGAGTATGCAACGGATGTGTCCGCAGCGTGCGTGGATGGCAGTGCTGGTTGCACTCCTGGCGGTAGCGGGTGTGGTTGCCCTGCCGTCTGCCCAGCAGACAGGACGCGGTAGCTTCTCCGACAACTTCACCGGGCAGATCGCGGTTGCCGACGGGTCGGACCTTCGAACGTCCCGCATCCGATTCGAGGCGGGAGCCCGAACGAACTGGCACGTCCACTCGGTCGGCCAGGTCATCCTCGTGGAGGAGGGGCGCGGGCTCGCCCAGGAACAAGGCGGAGAGATTCGCGAGATGCTGCCGGGGCAGCCGGTCTACCTGCGACCGAACGTGCCGCACTGGCACGGGGCCGCGCCGGACGAGGCGATGGTGCAGCTGACGATGTATTCGGGCCGACTCGATTGGATGCATCCTGTCACGGACGAGGAGTATCGAGGGCGGGCGCAGGCCGCCGACCCGTCCGCGCTCGAGCAGCTGCAGCGCGCCGTGGCAAATCTGGAGGGTGGTCGAATTCAGCGGCCATCCTACGAGGCTCTGACCGCGGACCAGAAGGCGTACGTGGGCAGCATTCTCAGCGGGCCACGCAGCAACATTCCGCCGCCGCTCGCGGTGATGCTGGTGAGCCCGGGTCTGGGCGACCTTGTGCAGAAGGCCATTGCGTACGCACGTTTTGCCGGCACCGAAGGCTTCTCGAGTGTCCCGCCCAAGCTGAACGAGCTCGCGATTCTGATGGCGGCTCGGATGTGGTCCGGCGAGTACGTCTGGCACGCTCATCACGGCTATGCCGTGCGGGTGGGCCTGAGCCCCGACGTCGTCGAGGCCGTGCAGGTTGGCAGACGACCGGCCAACATGGAGTCCGACGTGGAAGCGGTGTACAACCTCTTCGACGAGATGATCAGCCGCCGGAGCGTCAGCGATGCCACCCTCGACGCGGCACGTCGAGTCCTGGGCGGAGACAGGGGCGTCATCGATATCATCGGCTCGTTCGCGCTCTATTCGATCTCGTCCATGATGGTGATGGTGGACCAGATGCCCCTTCCCGATGGAGTGGCACCCTACGTCCCACCGGCCCGGTAGGCAGGAGATTGCAGGCGACAGAAACGCGGAGTTCGGGATGACGCACGGCAGGCGATCCCGGTGGACGCACATGATGGCTGGTGCGCTCGTCATGCTTCCCGTGATGACGGCACATGACTGGTCCGGGTCGGCGTCGGCTATCCACCCGCACGTCGAGCCGGAATCCGTATTGGCGTCTGCCTCGTCCGCGCATGTCCCGGCCCGGGTGGTTGCGGCTCAGGCGGGTCCGTCACAACAGAGCGGTCCCGTCTCGTCGCGCGCGTCGCAGGAGGCGCTCTTCGCCCGCTACTGCGTTGCCTGTCACACGGCGCAGCAGCGACAGCGCGGTGTGGTGCCGATTGCACTGGATTCGCTCGAGTTGTCCGACGTCGCGGCCGACGGCGACGCATGGGAGCGGGTCGTGCGGAAGATGCGGGCGGGTCTCATGCCGCCTCCCGGGATGCCGCGTCCCGATCGTGCCAGCCACGACGCCTTCGTCGCATGGCTGGAAGACGAGCTCGATCGCGCCAGCCGTGCGAACCCGAATCCGGGACGGACGGAGCCGCTGCACAGACTCAATCGGACCGAGTACCGGAATGCGATCCGCGACCTGCTCGACCTGGACATCGACGTGGCGTCACTGCTCCCGGCCGACGATGCCAGCTACGGCTTCGACAACATCGCAGGCGTGTCGAAGATCTCGCCGACACTGCTGGAACGATATCTGGCGGCCGCCCAGCGGATCAGCCGTGCGGCCGTTGGTACCGTACCACCGGCGCCGACCATCGACTACTTCCGCGTGGCTGACGACCTCGCGCAGGATCGCCGCCTGCCGGGGCTGTCGTTCGGCACTCGAGGCGGCACGCTGATTCGGTACCTGTTTCCGGTGGACGCGGAGTACGAAATCCGTGTCGATCTCGCGCGCGACCTGAATGAGCAGGTCCCCATCTACGCCGAGCCACAGCACCTGGAAGTCAGTATCGACGGTGAACGCGTACAGGTCTTCACGTTACCTGGCGTGCAGCAGACGGGGCGGGGCGGCGGACGAGGGGCGCAGCAGGAGCGAAACCGTGCGGATCAGGACTGGGTGGTCCGGGTGCCCGTCGAGGCGGGTACCCGTGACGTGCAGGTCGCCTTCATCCAATTGACGGCGGCAATTGCCGAGACCGCCCGACTTCCGTTTGTCCGTCCGTACCCGGCGGGGGTGAACATCGGTGAAACACGCACAGGCGCCTATCTGCGCAGCGTGGAGATCAGTGGCCCATACGATGCGTCCGGACCGGGAGACTCGCCCAGCCGGCGGCGCATCTTCGCCTGCCAGCCGGCTTCGCACGCGGATGAGTCCTCGTGCGCGCAAGCCATTGTGACCGATCTGGCGCGGAGCGCATTCCGGAGGCCTGTGACGGAGGAGGACGTGGAGCCCCTGCTCGCGTTCTACGATGAGGGGCATCGCGCAGGTGGATTCGAGGCCGGGATTGAACGTGCGCTCCGGCGGCTGCTGGTCAGCCCCGAGTTCCTGATGCGCGTCGAAAGCGAGCCACCGGACGCGGCACCGGGTACGACGTATCGCATCAGCGAGTTGGAACTGGCGTCGCGACTGTCTTTCTTCCTGTGGAGCAGCATTCCCGACGACGAGCTGTTGAGGCTGGCCCAAGAGAAACAGCTCCGCGACCCCGAGGTCCTGGACCAGCAGATCCGCCGGATGCTGAACGATCGACGGTTCAGCGCGTTCGTCGAGAACTTTGCCGGTCAGTGGCTGTTCCTCAGGAACCTGCCGGCCGCGGTTCCGGTCCAGGCCAATTTTCCGGATTTCGACGACAGCCTGCGACAGGCCTTCCGCCGCGAGACGGAGCTCTTCTTCGAGAGTGTGGTGCAGGAGGACCGCAGCGCCCTGGATCTGTTGCGCGCGGACTATACATTTCTCAACGAACGGCTGGCGCGGCACTACGGAGTCCCGAACGTGAAGGGGAGCCACTTCCGGCGGGTCCAGCTGGAGCCGCAGGTGAGGCGGAGAGGGCTGTTCGGTCACGGGAGCATCCTTACCGTGACGTCGTATCCTGATCGGACCTCGCCGGTCGTCCGTGGGAAGTGGATACTCGAGAACCTCCTGGGCACACCTCCACCGGAGCCACCACCGGATGTCCCGGAGCTGGAAGCACCGAGTTTCGCTGGAGAGGTGCTCTCCATGCGCGAGCGGATTGCACAGCACCGCCAGAATCCGGTGTGTGCGAGCTGTCATTCCATGATGGATCCGCTTGGCCTGGCGCTCGAGAACTATGACGCCGTGGGCAAGTGGCGGACGATCGATGAATCGGGTGCACGGATCGACGCCTCCGGGGCGTTGCCGGACGGAACGCCGTTTGAAGGAGCGGATGGGCTCATAGACGCGCTGTTGGGCACGGACACGTTCATCACGACGTTGACGGAGAAGATGCTCATCTATGCACTGGGTCGCGGCCTCGAGTACTATGATGCGCCAACGATCCGGGCCATCGTCCGCGATGCCGCTCGCGACGACTATCGCCTGTCATCGCTCATCCGGAGCATCGTCCGGAGTACGCCCTTCCAGATGAGGAGATCGGAATCATGATCGTGACCAAGATGGCCCTGCCCAGGCGGACCTTCCTGCGCGGGGTGGGCGCCACGCTGGCACTCCCGCTGCTGGACGCCATGGTGCCCGCCCTGACCGCGGTGGCGAGGACTCCCGCCAACGCGGCGCGCCGGATCGGGTTCATCTACATGCCGAATGGGGTGGCGATGAACTTCTCGGGCATCGATTACTGGACGCCGACCGGAGAGGGCACGACGTTCGAGTTTTCTCCCATCCTGGCCCCGCTCGCGCCCGTTCGTGAACGGCTGCTCGTCATCAGCGGCCTCTATCAGGAGCAGGCGGAGGCCGGCGACGACGGCGCCAGTGGGGAT
Source organism: uncultured Bifidobacteriaceae bacterium (assembly GCA_964505975.1). Lineage (GTDB taxonomy): Bacteria > Acidobacteriota > Vicinamibacteria > Vicinamibacterales > UBA2999 > Gp6-AA40. The sequence goes on from CAZDLW010000001.1 coordinate 37,623, forward strand.
CACACACGGGGCACGAGCACCTGGCTGACGGGCGTATACCCGAAGCGTACCGAAGGTGCCGACGTACGAAACGGCATCTCCGCGGATCAGATTGCCGCATCAGCGTTGGGAAAGGAGACGGCGCTCCCGTCGCTGGAGCTCGGCATCGATCTCAACTTCCTGGCGGGCCAGTGTGAGAACAGCTACAGCTGCGTGTACCTGAACACACTGGCGTGGAGCTCCCCGACGACGCCGCTGCCGACGGAGAACAACCCGCGAATCGTGTTCGAGCGGCTCTTTGGCGACGGGGGCACCCCTGAAGAGCGAGCGGCTCAGGCCCGAGAGAACCAGAGCATCCTGGATTCCGTGCTCGACGATCTGGCGAGGCTACAACGCAGGCTGGGGCCGGGAGACCGGAACAGGGTGAGCGAGTACGTCGAGGCCGTACGCGAGGTCGAGCGGCGGATTCAGCGGGTCGAACGCCACGCCGACACCGAACTGCCAGCACTGGACCGGCCGAGAGGCATTCCCGAACGCTTCGACGAGCACGTCAAGCTCATGTACGAACTGCAGTGGCTGGCCTTTCGCGCGGACATCACACGCGTCGTGACCTTCATGCTCGGACGCGAGCTCAACTTCCGCACCTATCCTGAGATCGGCATCACGCAGGGGCATCACGGCCTTTCGCATCATGCGAATCGTCCGGATCAAATTGCGCTGTATTCGAAGCTCGGGGTCTATCAGGCGGAGCTGTTCGCCTGGTTTCTCGACAAACTGAAGGACACGCCCGAAGGCGACGGCACGCTGCTGGATCATTCGCTGTTCCTCTACGGCGCGGGTCTGAGCGATCCGAACACGCACTCGCACAACGACCTGCCGTTGACGGTGGTCGGTGGCAAGGGCCAGCTGGAGGGTGGGCGTCATCTGGTGTTTCGCGACCGGCCTCCGATGACGAACCTGTTGTTGAGCCTGCTCGACAAGGTCGGGGTCCATGCCGACCGCCTGGGGGATAGCACCGGCCGGTTTGCCGGCGAACCGCTCACGGGGGTGTAGGACTGTTCGGTTTCCTTAATCCCGGAGCTCAGTGGGGTTGCGACGGAGCGGCGACCTCCGACTCGCGCGACACCAGTCGGGCAAAACGCATCTGGAGCGTGAGGACCGAGCTGGGTTGCGGGACCCAGCTCTGGTCGCTGGTCGCCGGTGAAGGATGCGTTTTACCGCGCGGAGTCGTCGGGAGCCCGCCCCGTTGCAACTCCACTGAGCTCCGGGACCTAACCCCCCGGACTCGTCCTGGACGCGAGCACACGTCGGAGCAGGCCGACTGGTGAGGCGCGTAACACGCCTCGGTGCAGCGAGTCTTCCGAGGCGGGTCTGCTGAGGCAGACCGAGGCGCGCCAGGGTCGACGCAGAATGCAGGATTCAGAATGCAGAAGCGCCTTCGGTATCTGTTGGGAGCATCGTTGGCGCTGGCGCTCGGTCTCAGCGCCGCCGGAAACGAGGCGTCGCTCGTGGAGGCCGTCAAGGCGCGGAACACCCAGGCGGCACTCGCGCTCCTGTCGAAACCGGGAGAGATCAACACGCCAGAGGCGGACGGTACCACCGCCCTCCACTGGGCCGTTCACCATGACGACCTCGCGCTGGCCGATGCGCTCCTGCGGGCCGGCGCCGATGCGGGCCTGGCCAACCGCTATGGTGTCACGCCCATCTATCTGGCCGCAGAAAATGGCAGTCGAGCACTGATTGAGCGGCTGACCGACGCAGGCGTCGATCCCGAGACAGCCCTCCCAGGGGGGGAGACCGCGCTGATGACGGCTGCACGGGCGGGTAATCCGGATGCCGTCCGCGTCCTCCTGGTACGGGGCGCGAACCCAAACGCGCGAGAGGGGTGGAGAGGCCAGACCGCACTCATGTGGGCGGCAGCCGAGAACAACGCGGACGTGATCCGGGAGCTCGTACGCGCCGGGGCCGACGTGACGGCCACGTCCACCAGCGGCAGCCTGACGCCCTTGCTGTTTGCCGTGCGGGGCGGGCATCTGGACGCGACCCGGGCGCTCCTCGAGGCCGGCGCCGAGGTCAACGAGCGTCTGTCGGATGGCATGAGCGCCCTGGTGCTGGCTGTGTTCAATGCCCATTACGAGCTTGCGGCCATCCTCCTCGAGCATGGAGCCGATCCAAACGCCGCTGAGCAGGGGTGGACCGCGCTGCACCAGGTGGCATGGTCGCGCAGGCCCAATAGGGGTTTCAACCTGCCGGGCGCGGTCGCGACTGGCGACGTGGACAGCCTGGAGCTCGTGCGCACACTCGTCGCCCGCGGCGCCGACGTGAACGCGCGTATGACACGGGAGCCGCGCGACGGAAACCGCAACATGCTCAACCGCATCGGATCAACCGCCTTCCTGATGGCGGCCAAGTCGGCCGACGTGCCCCTCATGCGCCAGCTCCTCGATCTTGGTGCCGATCCGTCGCTGACGAACGAAGACGGCAGCAGCGCGCTGATGGTGGCGGCGGGAGTCGGCGTGTTCGGTCCGGGAGAAAGTCCAGGGACGCATGAAGAAGCGCTCGCAGCCGTGAGACTGGCTCTGCAGGTGGGTGGTGGCACGGTCAACGACATCGACAAGAACGGGGAGACCGCCGTCCACGGGGCGGTCTACCGAGGCGGCGCCGTTCCGGTGATCGAGTTCCTGGCGGAGAACGGTGCGAGGCTCGATGTGGAGAACGACAAGGGCTGGACGCCGCTCGTCGCCGCTGATGGAGTGGTCTATGGCAGCAGCGGCATCAGGCGGTACCCGGAGACGGCAGCGCTGCTGCGAGAACTGCTGCGCGAGCGGGGAGCGCTCACGCCCGACTCCGAACCTGCGCCCGACGGGATTGTGCCTGCACGGGAGGCGCGAAGGCCGGAGACGAAGTACACGATCTGGGACGGAGTGTTCAGCGATCGACAGGCGGAGCGTGGACGGCAGGCGTACCAACGTGAATGTGCGTTCTGCCATCGCGAGGACCTTCGAGGGGATGCGACGGCCACGTCGCTCGTGGGGCCGGCCTTCTCCACCCGATGGGGTGGCATGACCATTCACGACATGGTGGAGGAGCTGAGGTCGTCCATGCCGCAGAATGCACCAGACAGCCTGGGCGATCAGGTCTACGTCGATCTCGTCAGTTACCTGCTGAAGGAGAACGGCAGCCCGTCTGGTGCCGGGGATCTCCCCATTACCGCTGCGGACCTCAGACAGATACTCATGACCGGTCCCCCGGAGACGCGCTAGCCTCCCGGGACACCTCGATATAATCCTTCCCCATTCGGATCCGTTCCCTTCTGCCTTGTCCGGCCGTGGCCGGATCAGGGCCGTGGGGTCCCTCGACTGAAGGATGCTGCACATGCACTTTCGCCAGATACGTCTTGCTGCGTTCCTGAGTGCGTTCGTCCTGGCCGGGGATGCCGCGGCGCAGACCATCGATCCCTGCGACGGCGCCCGCGATCTCCGCCTCGTCAACGGGCGACTTCATACGATGGATTCCCAGGGCACCATCGTGTCCGAGGTGACCATCCAGGGCGGCCGGCTCGTGGCGGTTGGGGCACCGCTGGGGCGTCCGCTGAGTCCGTGCACCAGGGAGATCGACCTCGGCGGACGCACGGCGGTCCCGGGGCTCATCGACAACCACAACCACATCGTGCTCCTGGGGATCCGCCCGGGATACGACACGCGTCTCGAGACCGCCGCGTCCATGGCGGACGTGCAGGCCGCGCTGGCCGCGCGTGCGACAACGGTTCCCGCCGGGGGCTTCATCACCGCCATGGGCGGCTGGAACCCGGCGCAGTTTTCGGAGAAGCGGCTGCCGACGCTGGCCGAGCTCGATGCGGCGGTTCCCGAACACCCGGTGCTCGTCTTCCAGGCCTTCACGGGTCCCGCTGCCACCAACAGCCGCGGCCGGGCGTTCTTCACTGCGAGGAACATAGCGGTGAGCGCGACCGGCGAGATCGCGGCCAACGCTCCCTCGCTCGCCGCGCTGAATGCCCTGCGGGCGGTGCAGACTCTCGAGGACCGGAAACGCGGCACGCGAGATGCGATGGCGTACTCGGCGCGCGTGGGCGTCACGACCAACGTCGACATGGGGGCCTTCGTGCCGCCGGGCTCACCGGATGTGCACGCCTCGTTCGCCGCCGACACACTCGCGACGGCGGACCCCTTCCGCATGTACGACGCGTTTGCGGCACTCCACCAGGAGCGCCAGCTCTCCGTGCGGATCCGGTTGTTCTTCCTGACCATGGATACGCGTCCGGATTTCCCGAATCTGCGGCAGCGCCTGCTCAACACGTTCCTGGGGTTCGGCGACGACATGATGCGGCTGTCCGGCGTTGGCGAGTTCGCCACGAGCTGGCCGCTGTTCGGTCAGCCGACGCCGGCGAACTACCTCGATGCGCTGCAGTTCATTGCGCAGCAGGGATGGCCCTTCCAGCAGCACAGCCTGTCGCCAGCGGAAGATGCGTTGACGATTGACACGTTCGAACGCGTGAACGCGCGTACGCCCATTGCGCCGCTGCGGTGGTCGCTTGCGCACGCAGCTCGCATCGACTCGGAGACGATGAACCGCCTCAAAGCCATTGGCGCCGGCGTTGCCGTGCACCCGTTCGGCTACCTGGCGGGCGCGCCAGGGGCCGGACCGCCGCTCCGGACGCTCATCGACAGCGGGGTCCATGTCGGTGCCGGTTCCGATTCGGCCCAGATTTCGACACTGAATCCGTGGCCGCTCATCTACTACATGGTCACCGGACGGAACGCCGCGGGCCAGTTGATCAACGATGGCCAGCAGATCACGCGCATGGAGGCGCTGCACCTCTACACGTCGGCGAACGGCTGGTTTCTGCGCGAGGACGACCTGCTCGGCACGCTCGAACCTGGAAAGCTCGGCGACATCGTGGTGTTGAGCGACGATTATTTCGACCCGAACAGCGTTCCCGACGAGGCTATCAAGCGAATCCAGTCGGTACTGACCATCGTGGATGGGAGGGTCGTGCACGACGAGATGCGATGAGTGAACGGCTCGGGATGCGGGCTGACGTCGTGGTCCTGGAAGGCCGCGTGCCCGAGAGCGATGTCTCACGTGTTTCGCGGGCTCTCCAGGGCAGCGCGGTCCCAGTCTGCCAGCGTCGCCGCGGCGTCATACGTCGTCTGCAGGAAGTCCAGCAGTGCGTCATCCGGCGACGCCGCCTGCCGGACGGCGTCGTACGGGAGTACGAACTCGCGGAGGTCCTGGCTGTAGAACGCCTGGTCGGGCCGGACGGGGGCGCTCGCGAATCCGGTGGGCTCGGGATACGCGTAGGCGTAGAACGCCGGAGACGGAATGGGGCCGCCGCCAGGCCAGAATCCGCAGCTGCTGACCTCGTGCGAGTACGCGTCTCGCGTGATCCGGTCCGGCAGATGTGGAATGCCTCCCGGATGTTCCGGAGCGCGCCGACCGGAGAATCGCGTAACCGCCAGATCAGGAGCGCCCCAGAAATAATGCACGGGGCTGCACTTTCCAACGAACCTGCCGCGAAACTGTTTGAAGACGCGATCCGCCTGCACCAGGACGCGCCAGAACCGGTTTGCGAACACGGAATCGTAGGTCCGATGTATCTCGTCTTCGTCGAACAGGATGGGACTTGCCACCTCGTTGGGTGTTCTCGAGATCGTCACGGGCAGGTCCAGTTCGATCATCTGGTTCATCAAGCGGGTGTAGAACGTGGCCACGGACTGTGGCTCGAGGGCGAATCCGCCGGTGCTCCCGTCGCTGCAGGCCACGGTGAGCCGATGATCGACGAAGTCGAACCCGATCTCGAATACGCGCGGCCCCTGGGCCATCGGAGATGTCGTCAGCCCCCTGGCGGTCACGTACAGCGTCACGTGCCAGGTGTGATTCACCCAGGGACTGTGCACGAGGCGGATCTTCCCCACGATCTGGGTCCACAAGTGCAGCGTGGCGCAGGTCTCGCTCCACGCCTCCAACGGCAGAGCAGGCCACGCCTCATTCGAACGCGATCGATCGGACATGATGTCTCCATCAGGGTAGCCGCATTTTCGCGCCTTACGGGAAATAATTCCCAGCGCGCCTGGACGTCGAGTGCGTGATGGCCTCGTGATGCCGGAAATCTGAGAGTACAGGCGCTGTCAACGACACTGTTCGGCACGCGACGGGGGCATCGCGTTTGAATTGCCACTGAAACCCGCCGGGTACGAGTCGAGAGGTCGGGATGCCAGCCGCGCCAGGTCGCAGAAAGGGACGGTGCTGTGGGGGCTCAAGACGTAGACCGTGAGGCGGATGCCGCACAACTGCGGGTGTTCATCGGCCGGTTGCTGCGCGACCTCCGGGCGCTCGAGCAGATGCTGGGAGATGGACTCATCGAGTCGGGTGTGCGCCGGATCGGGGCCGAGCAGGAGTTGTGTCTCGTCGATCGGTCGTGGCGACCGGCCCTGCTGGCCATGGAGATTCTGGCGGCTTGTGACGACCCCCGATATACGACCGAGCTGGGCCGCTTCAACCTCGAGATCAACCTCGATCCCCTGGACTTCGCTGGAGATTGTCTTGGCCGGATGGAGCGGGAGCTCGAGACGTTGCTCGCGCACCTGCGGACCGTTGCCAGCCGTCACGGTGCCGAAGTCGTGCTGACCGGCATTCTCCCGACCATTCGCAAATCGGATCTGGCGCTGGCCAACATGACACCACGGCCGCGGTACATCGCCCTGAGCCGTGCGTTGGACCTGTTGCGCGGTGGGCCCTATGAATTTCAACTGAAAGGCCCGGACGAGCTCATCGTCAAACATGAGTCGATGATGCTGGAGGCCTGCTGCACGAGCTTCCAGGTGCATTACCAGGTGGATCCGGACCGATTTGCGCTGCTGTACAACCTTGCCCAGGCCGTGACGGCTCCGCTGCTGGCGGCGGCCACCAACTCCCCGCTCCTGTTCGGCCGGCGGCTGTGGAGGGAAACCCGCATCCCGCTCTTCCAACAGGCGGTCGATACGCGGAGCGCCAGCCATCACATGCGTGAGCGGTCGCCCAGGGTGAGCTTCGGCCGCCAATGGGTACAGGATTCGGTGTTGGGGTTGTTCCAGGAGGACCTGGCGCGATTCAGAGTCCTGCTTGGGGCGCCGCTTCACGAGGATTCGGTCTCCCTGCTGAAACGTGGCATCTTGCCCAGGTTGGAGGCGTTGCGACTGCACAATGGCACGGTGTATCGCTGGAATCGTGCCTGTATCGGGATCGATGGGGACAGGGCGCACCTGAGAATCGAGAACCGTGTACTCCCCTCTGGTCCGACCGTACTCGACGAGGTGGCGAACGCGGCGTTCTTTCTCGGCCTGATGAGCGGAGGCCTCGGTGTCTATGGTGACGTCACCAGGCGCATGGCCTTTCACGACGCCGAGCACAACTTTCTCGCTGCCGCGCAGGTTGGCCTCGATGCGCAGTTCACGTGGATGGACGCTCGCGTGATTCCTGCGCGAGAGCTCATTTGCTCGGAGCTCCTGCCCGTGGCCCGTCAAGGACTGCAGGAGGCAGGGATTCTGGCAAGCGATATCGAGCGGTACCTGGGCGTCGTTTCCGAACGTGTGGCATCCGGGCGTACGGGGTCGCAGTGGCTGTTGCAGTCGCTCGCGGCGATGGAGGGCGAGGACACGAGGGATGCGCTGCTCAGCGCGCTGACTGCGGCGACGGCCACCAGACAGTGGGAGGGAATGCCGGTGCACGAATGGCCCATGGCGCGACTTGGAGAGGGAAGTAACGCAGCAGGCCGACACGACCTGCGAATCGAAGAGTTCATGACGACAGATTTGTGTACCGTCCATCCCGATGAGCCGGTGGAACTGGCGGCCAACCTGATGGACTGGAAACACATCCGCCACATTCCGGTGGAGAACGAGCAAGACGTGCTGGTCGGCGTCGTCTCCTGCTTCGAGATGTTCCGTTACTTTGCCCGCGATCACGGCGACGCGACTGAACCGGCGGCCGTCGGTTCCATCATGACCAGGAATCCAAAGACGGTGGTCCCAGAGACCCTGGTGCTCGACGCGGTTGCGCTGATGCGTCGGGAAGGGATGGATTGCCTGCTCGTCGTCAAGGAAGATCGCCTGGTGGGTATTGTGACGGAGCGTGACATTCTCAACATCACCACCCGGTTGCTTACGAACGAGGTGCGGCAATCGCCTCCTGAGGCAGGTTGAGGCGTTGCTGGTGGCAGAGGAACAGCCAGCCCGCTGGCCCGATGATGAACGGCACGATTCACAGACAACAGGGATTCGACGCCATGGGCACGCCCATACATGACCGTATCGCCACGCTGGACACGGATCGCCCCATCTGGGAGCGGTTTTTCACGGTAGCGCCGTTGGTGCTGATCGGGACGCGCGACGGCGACGGGACGTACGACCTCGCACCCAAGCACATGGCGACTCCCCTGGGATGGCAGAACTACTTCGGGTTCGTCTGTACCGCGCGGCATCGGACCTATCAGAACATCCAGCGCGAAGGCGCGTTCACGGTGAGCTACCCGAGGCCCACGCAACTGGTCGCGACGAGCCTGGCGGCTGCTCCGCGCTGTGACAACGACGCCAAGCCCAGCCTGTCGGCTCTCCAGACGTTTCGTGCCAGCCATGTGGACGGTGTGTTCGTTATCGACGCCTATGTGTTCCTCGAGTGCACGCTGCACGGCATTGTCGATGGATTTGGCGAGAACAGTCTGATCACCGGGCGAATCGCTGCCGCGCACGTCCACGAGGATGCCTTGCGGGCATCGGACCGAGATGATCACGATGTCATCCACCAGTCGCCGTTGCTGGCGTACCTCTCGCCCGGTCGGGTGGCGCGTGTGGGACAGAGTTATTCCTTCCCGTTCCCCGTTGACTTCACACGCTGAACCAGCCAAGGGGCTCTGCCCCGTGATATCTCCGCAGAGCCCCTCGGCTGGTTGCCAGTATCTCTTTGCCGCTAGGACCGCTATGGGGACCGACAAACGAGTACAAAATTCGCGTTCCGGGCCGCATAGCGGTCCAACGCTCGCGATGGATGCCGGACCGGCGCACGCTATTCTGGCCAGTCTCCGCGAACAGCTGCCGGAGATGGTGGCGCTCCTGCAGCGGCTCGCCCTGGCCGAATCGCCATCGATGGTGCCGCAGGCGCAGCAGGCCGTCTTTGCGCCACTTGCCGAAGCCCTCGAGCGGATCGACTACTTCGTGCGACACGTCCCGGGTCGCCAGAGCGGCGGCCATCTGTACGCGAGGCCGCGCCGGCACGTGCGCCAGAGGTCGACACAACTGCTCCTGGGGCATAGCGACACCGTGTGGCCACTGGGAACGTTGAACGAGATGCCGATCGAGATTGATGCCGGCGTGATGAAGGGGCCCGGTGTGTACGACATGAAAGGCGGGCTCGTGCAGATGATCTTCGCCCTCCGGGCCTTGAATGCCCTCCGTCTGGAGCCCGACGTGACGCCCGTCGTCTTCATCAACTCCGACGAAGAGATCGGCAGCCGGGAGTCGACACCGTACATCCGCCGGCTGGCACGGTGTGCCAATCGTGCCCTGGTGCTGGAGCCATCCCTGGGGACGAGCGGCAAGCTCAAGACGGCGCGCAAAGGGGTCGGACGGTTCACCGTCCTGGTTCGAGGCAAAGCGGCCCATGCTGGCCTCGATCCGCAGAGTGGAGCAAGTGCCATTCTCGAGCTCTCGCACGTCATTCAGAAGCTGTTTGCCCTGAACGATGCGCACAGGGGGACTACCGTGAACGTTGGCGTCATCGATGGTGGATTGCGCCCCAATGTTGTCGCTCCGGAAAGTCGTGCGACCGTAGACGTTCGAGTCCTCACCATCGAGGATGCCCGGCGCGTGGAGGAAGAGATTCTGGGCCTCGCACCGGTGACTCCCGGTGTGACGCTGACCGTCGACGGATGCATCGGTCGTCCACCCATGGAACGCACGCCGCGCAACCGCATCCTCTGGGAGACGGCCAGAGGCCTGGCTCGAACCCTCGGTCTGGAACTGGACGACGGTGTGGCCGGAGGGGCGTCCGACGGAAACACGACGAGCCTGTTCACGGCCACCCTGGATGGCCTTGGCGCCGTTGGCGACGGCGCGCATGCCCAGCACGAGTTCGTGTACTGCGAGAGGATGGTGGAGCGAAGTGCGCTGCTGGCACTGCTCATCATGGCACCACCGGTGGCGTCTGCGTAGGGGCATGAGGCGAAATGCAGAATGCAGAGTGCTTCATAGGGAGCAGGAATGAACGTGCGTTACTTTTTCGCGTCGCTGACCAGGATCTCCAACCTGCCGGATGTGTCGTTCGACGTGGCGCCGTTGCCGCGAGACGCATGGCGCACCGGGGACTACGTCGTTGGTGAAGTGAGCACTCGTCCGCGGGGGCTGTCGTCGATTGAACTGGCCACCGGTCGGATGATCGAGGTGACCGACGGTGATCTGATCGTCGGTGCCTTCGGTCGGCGGTGCGCGACCCTCGAGGCCGTGGGCGACTGGCAGGAAATCGGGCCCGAGCTGGAGATGGAGGCGCTCACTTCGGCCGGTTTGTTCGGCAAGGTCACGTCGAAGTCCGCTTTTCTCCCGGCGTTGATGTCCTTGACCTACACAGGGCACGTGCTCGTCGGCGGCAAGAAGGTCGGCATGCGTGATTTCGTACCGGTGCTGCCAGAACGGCCATTCACGCTGCCCATGGTTCTCATCGTGGGGACGTCCATGTCGGCCGGCAAGACCAGCGCGGCAAAGGTCATCGTGCGCCTGCTGAAGGAGGCGGGACTCGAGGTCATTGGCGCGAAGTTGACCGGTGCTGGACGGTACCGGGACATCCTGAGCGTGAAAGACGCGGGGGCCGATTGGGCCTTCGATTTCGTGGACGTCGGTTTGCCTTCCACCGTGTGCCCCGAAGACGAGTACCGGACGGCCTTGCGCCAACTCCTCACGCGCATGGCAGGTCTGGACGCCGACGTCGTCGTGGCAGAAGCCGGAGCGTCACCGCTCGAACCGTACAACGGTGCCGTCGCTATTGCCGAGATCGAGAAGAACGTGCGGTGCATGGTGTTGTGCGCCTCGGATCCGTATGGCGTCGTCGGCGTCGCCGCGGCGTTCGAGAGGCAGCCGGACGTGGTCGCCGGAGCGGCCGCGAACACGCAGGCGGGTATTCAGCTCGTCGAGAAGCTGTCCGGCATGACCGCACTGGATCTGCTCGACAAGAAGTCGCTTCCCAGGTTGCAGGCCATCCTGAAAGGCGCGCTCGGATTCTGAGAACTGTGGCCCGGACCGCCTTGCGGACGGAGCAAGGAGTACGAGATTCTCGTCTTGGGACCTCCCTGAAGACATGCCACCTCTCGACGATCCTGTCATCGTTCTGCTGCACGATCTCGTGGCGATTGACTCGGTCAATCCGCTGCTGGTCGCGGGTGCGCACGGAGAAGCACGGATTGCGAAGCGGATTGCCGCGGAGTTGATTGATATCGGACTGGAGGTACACGTCTCGGAAGTCGTCCCGGGCAGGCCCAACGTCGTCGGCGTGCTGCACGGCCGCCACGAAGGCCGCTCTTTGATGTACTGCGGGCACATGGACACGGTTGGTGTTGCGGGCATGTCCCACCCCTTCGAGCCCGAGGTTCGCAGTGGACGGTTGTACGGGCGCGGTGCGCACGACATGAAGGCCGGCCTGGCCGCGATGATTGGCGCAGCGCGGCAAGTCGTCGAGCGCGGTGGACTCGATCGCGGCAGGCTGATTGTGGCGGCCGTCATCGACGAGGAGTACGCGAGTGCCGGCGCGGATGCCCTGGTCACCGAGTGGCGCGCCGACGCTGCCGTGGTGACGGAACCGACCGGTCTCGACATCGCTATCGCGCACAAAGGTTTTCAGTGGGTGGCCATCGAGACTCGCGGACGGGCCGCGCACGGCAGCCGCCCGCTCGAAGGCCGGGATGCGATCCTGCGCATGGGTCGGATTCTGGCACGGCTGGAGGCCCTTGACGGCCGTCTCCAACGCGGCCCGGCGCATCCACTGCTCGGCACCGCCTCGCTGCATGCGTCGATCATCGAAGGCGGTGCCGAGCTCAGCAGCTATCCGGCGCATTGTGTCCTGCAGATGGAACGGCGGACGTTGCCGGGAGAAGCGTCAGACGTGGCAGTTCGGGAGGTACGAGAAGTTCTGGATGCCCTGCGAGAAGAGGACGCGGAGCTTGAAACCGATGCGCGACTGGTCTTCGGCCGGAACCCGTACGAACTGGACGGGTCGAATCCGCTCCCGGACCTGCTCGGGGCCGCCGCCGCTGAGGTAAGCTGGCATCCCCGCCACGTTGGAATGACGTTCTGGACGGATGCAGCAATCCTTGGCGGTGCCGGGATTCCGTCGCTCGTGTTCGGCCCGGGCGGTGGCGGCCTTCACACGCCGGACGAATACGTGCTCATCGATGATGTTCGCCGATGCCGGGACGCCCTGGCCGTGTTCGCCGCGACGTACTGCGGACACTCGGACTCCCGGGATGTCTAGAGGCTGCGCCTCGGACCCGCAAGCATGTCGGCGGCGGCTCCGTCTCGCCAAGGCTACGGCGGTCCCCCGAAGCTTTATGCGGAGGGGAAGGTGGCCCCCACGTACGAACGGTGGCTGGACCATGCCGTCGCCGTCCCGTGACGGTCGAATCGATGTCCCATTTCGTGGACGCCATGTTTCAAATGGCGTCGCGACTGCGCGCACGCGAGCGTGCAGAGCTTTCGCTGAGAAGCGCGCGGAGCACGAAGAGGAGATTGGCGGGGCGTTCCCCGAGACGGCGCATGACGTAGGGGAACCATTGATGGCCGAAGGGGACGTACACGCGGACGCGGTATCCCTGATCGACGAGCGCGGCCTGGAGATCGCGGCGGACGCCGTAGAGCATCTGGAACTCGTACCGGTCGCTCGGAATGCGCCGCTCGGCGGCGTACGCCTGCGTCTCGCGAATCAAGTCCTCGTCGTGGGTGGCAATGGCGGGATACGTTCCCGAGTCGAGCAGCAGTCGCATGAGTCGTCCGAAGGCCGCGCCGACCTCGGCGGGGCGCTGATAGGCCACGGAGGCGGGCTCGTTGTACGCGCCCTTCACGAGCCGCACCCGGGCGCCGAGCTGATTCATGCGCCGCACGTCCTGTTCGGTCCTGTGCAGCGCCGCCTGCAGTGCAATGCCGATGTTGCGATACTGCTGCTGCCACAGCGTCTCGAACATGTCGAGCGTGACCTGCGTATACGGGGAGTTCTCCATGTCGATGCGGAGGAAGAAGCCGTGCCGCTGTGCCTGATCGAGGATGCGCCGCAGGTTGTCCACACATGTTGCGCGGTCGATGTCGACGCCGAGCTGCGTGAGCTTCAATGAGATATTGCGTTCGACGCCCGAGGCAACGAGTACGTCGATGAGACGCACGTACTCGCGCGTGGCGGCCACGGCTTCCTCCACCGTGCGGACGCTCTCGCCAAGATAATCGAGCGCAAGCAGCATCCCGCGCGCGTGAATCTCCCTGGCGGCGTGAATGGCCTCCTCTTCCGTCTCTCCCGCGATGAATCGGCGCGCAAAGCTCTGCCGGGAGGCAGTCCCATAGCGCGACGCAAGACGCCTCAGCAGAGAGCTTCGCGACAGGGCCAGGAACAGAGACTTCACTCGACGACGTGAGGGGGAGTGTGGACGTGAGCTCCGGAATGGGACTCCAGCCGCCGGCAGATGGCTTCCGTGAACTCGATGGTGCCGGCGGTACCGCCCAGATCGCGGGTCCGGACCGTGCCGTCGGCCAGCACGTCACCGAGTGCCTTCATCACGCGATCCGCGATCTCCGATTCGTCGATATGGCGCAGCATGAGGACGGCGGACAAGAGCAGTGCCGTGGGATTGGCGACACTCTTGCCGGCGATGTCGGGGGCACTCCCGTGCACGGCCTCGAACACGCCGATGGTCGTCCCGAGATTGGCGGCCGGGACGACGCCCAGACCACCGACCAGACCCGCACACAGGTCGGAGACGATATCGCCGTACAGATTCGGCAGCAACAGGATGTCGAACTGCGTCGGGTTCATGACCAGATGCATGCAGGCCGCATCCACGATGCGGTCGTCACAGGCAATGTCGGGATACCGGGCTGCGACCTCGCGTACGCAGCGGAGGAAGAGCCCATCGCCCATCTTCATGATGTTGGCTTTGTGTATGGCCGTGACCCGCGAGCGCCGATGCTTACGCGCGTATTCGAAGGCGAACGTGGCGATTCTCGTGGAGGCCACCTCGGTGATGACCTTCAGACTGGTCACGACCCCCGGGACCACTTCGTGCTCGAGCCCGGCGTACAGGTCTTCGGTGTTCTCCCGGACGATCACGATGTCGATGCCGGTGTAGTGGGACGGGACGGAGGGGAGGTTCCACACCGGCCGCAGATTGGCGAAGAGGTCGAGGGCCTTGCGCAGCCCGACGTTGACGCTCGTGAACCCGCCTCCGATCGGTGTCGTGACGGGGCCCTTGAGAGCCACCTTGTTGCGGACGATTGAATCGAGCAGCGCGGCCGGCAGCGCCGCGCCGTGCCGCTCGAGCGCCAGAACGCCGGCGAGATGCGACTCCCATTCGACCCGCAGCCCGGCAGTCTCGAGAATCTCGACCACCGCGCCCGTGACTTCCGGACCAATCCCGTCGCCCGGGATGAGTGTGATGGTGTGCGTCACCGTTCAGGCTTCTCACTTGGATGTCCAGCGAGGCTCCGCCTACACCGGACCTCACTCGAGTTGCGACGGGGCGGGCTCCCGACGACGTCGCGCGGTAAAACGCATCCTCCACCCGCGGCCGGCGACCCGAGCTGGGTCCCGCAACCCAGCTCGGTCTTCACGTTCCGGATGCGTTTCGCCCCACTGCTGTCGCGCGAGTCGTAGGTCGCCGTCCCGTCGCAACTCAACTGAGCTCCGTGATTGGGACCCGCGGGCATGTCGGCGGCGGCTCCCTCTCGCTGGATGGGCACTGCCGATGGATTCGTCATCGGTCCGGATCCTGCGCTTCCCAGTAGACCAGGGCAAGGGCCCCGGCGACGGTGAGCAGCATCAACCGGGTCGAGAGCGCGTGCAGTTCGTCGAACCGAATGCGCCGCGCGTCGTCCTCGGGGAGGCGCGATGGCAGCAGGCCGACCTCGCGTTGAATGCCCTCGATGTCGTTCATCACGACGAGACCCGAGTACATCGAGACGGCGAGCATGCCCGCCACGACGGACATGCGCACGGCCAGGTTGCGCGGCCGGGGTCCCAGCACGGCCATCGCCGCCAATGTCGTCAGGAGCAGTCCGCCGGCTCCGTAGGCCACATAGTGAAACCGCGCCAGCAGCGTGCGGAACAGTTCTCCCGCCAGCTCGCGTCCCATCTCCCGGCTGCCTGTCTGGAGCACCTCGAAGGTGGTGGGCGCGACCAGCGCGCCGAGGACGACCATGCCGCCCAGCCAGATGGCCAGCGCAAGCACATACACGTACCTCAGCCCGAGCATCAGGTCATTATAATGACCAGCCATACGCTCCGCCCTCGACAACCCGATGGATTCCCGTGGCTGATGATGCGGGACCCGTGGCTGCACCGGGTCCTCCAGACGAGTTCCCGCGCGCTGTGGACCGTTCGTCGACACGAATCCCGTCGGAAGCCGACGCGGCTCAACCCGGAGGTTTCCTCGTGCCCGCCTATACGTCATCGCGAGTACCAGCGCTCATGAACATCGCCACGCGCCTGCGCATCGAGTCGGTCCGTTCGACGAGTGAAGCAGGCAGCGGTCATCCCAGTACCTGCTGTTCAGCCGCGGAGATCCTCGCCGCGCTGTTCTTCGCGGAGATGCGTTACAACCCGGCCGACGCGTCCAATCCCGACAACGACCGGTTCGTGCTGTCCAAGGGGCATGCGGCGCCCATCCTCTACGCCGCATGGGCCGAAGCAGGCATCGTGCGCCGCGAGGACCTGTTGACCCTGCGCCGCATCGATTCGGACCTGGAAGGCCATCCCACGCCACGCCTGCCGTGGGTGGATGTCGCCACGGGATCCCTCGGACAGGGGCTGTGCGCCGGCGTCGGTATTGCGCTGAACGCACGACGAATCGACTCCGACTACCGGACCTATGTGCTGCTGGGCGATGGCGAGACGGCCGAGGGATCCGTGTGGGAAGCCGCGAACGTGGCCGCGTACTACTCGCTCGGCTCGCTGTGCGGGATTGCAGACGTGAACGGGCTCGGACAGAGCCGGCCCACGATGTGGCAGCACGACATGGAGGCTGTTGCCCGCCGGTGGCGAGCGTTTGGCTGGAACGCGATCGTCGTGGACGGCCACGACGTGACGGCAATTCTGGAAGCGTTCGACGAGGCGCGCCGGGTCACCGACATCCCGACGATGATCCTGGCCAGGACCATCAAAGGAAAGGGCCTGGCCGCGCTTGAAGGCAAGGATGGCTGGCACGGCAAGCCCTTGAAGAAAGGGGAGGAGCTCGACGGGGCTCTGGCCGAGCTGGCAGCCCAGATCGTGCCGGAGGAGGAACCGGCCTCACCTCCCTCCGCGCCGCGGCGGGTCTCCAGCCGGCCGGCTGTTCAACGAACGCCCTCGTCACCGTCGTACGAGACCGGCAGCAGCATCGCGACTCGTGAAGCCTACGGGTCGGCAGTCGCCCGATTGGGCACCGCCGATGATCGCGTCGTGGCGCTCGATGCCGACGTGAAGAACTCCACGTACAGCGAGAAGTTCGAAGCACTGCATCCTGAACGGTTCTATCAGACCTTCATCGCCGAGCAGGCCATGATTGGAGCGGCGATGGGACTGGCGGCACGTGGCGCGATTCCATTTCCCTCCACGTTTGCGGCGTTCCTGACACGCGCATACGACTTCATCCGCATGGCCGCCATCAGCAACTCGAACATCAAGATGGCCGGATCGCATGCCGGCGTGTCGATCGGCGAAGACGGTCCCTCCCAGATGGCGCTCGAGGATCTGGCCATGATGCGTGCCCAGCCGAACATGGTCGTGCTGTATCCGTGCGACGCCGTGAGTACTGAGAGACTGGTCGAATGCGCAGCCGCCCATCGAGGGCCGGTGTACATCCGGACCTCGCGGCCGAAGACGCCGGTCGTCTATGGGCTCGAGGATGTCTTCGAGATCGGCGGCCTGAAAGTGCTGCGAGCGAGCGCAACAGATGCGGCGACGGTCGTCGCCGCCGGTGTCACCGTATTCGAGGCGTTGAAGGCGCATGACGAACTGCAGAAGGAGGGCGTTGCCATTCGCGTGATCGACCTGTACAGCCTGCAGCCGATTGACGCACCCACGCTGGTGCGCTGCGCTCGTGAAACCGGCGGTCGTGTCCTGACCGTGGAAGATCACTATCCCGCCGGGGGGCTTGGCGATGCCGTCGCATCGGCCATCGCAGCGGAGGGATTCACCGTCCGCCGCCTGGCGGTTGGGGAGATACCACGCAGCGGAACGCCGGAGCAGCTCCTCGATCGCTACGGCATTGCTGCCCGCCACATCGTGGCCCGCGTCAAGGCAGAGCTGCCCGCACGCCGCTCGTCCTGAACGGTGTATCGAACCGGCGAAACCCTCTGCGATGGCGTCTGTATGGTCGAGTCTTACAACTCCCATCTCACCATCTGTTTACAGGTGATGCTCGGGCCGATAGAATGAACATCGCGTCGCTGTTGGGCGACGTACTCCTCAACAATTGGGCCGTATTGCACTCGGTGGATTCCCGGGCTGCGGTCGGCTCCTCTTTGCCGATTCGATGTATTCCGGCGGCCCGGGCACGTCGAAGGGTACCGCGTAGGGGAAACAACCGTGCTCGGAGGTAAGCTGCCACGCAGTCGTCTCGCCTGGATGGGCGCCGGTGCGCTTCTCGTCGTGCTGGTCGTTGCCGTGTTCCTGGGGGTCCGACGCGGTACGCCGGGAACGGAGATGGTGGCGTTCTCGGAGTTGCTGGCTGACCTGGAGGCACACCAGGTGGCAGCGGTCATCGTCGATGCCGATACGTTGAGATACGAACGGCTCGACGGGACCAGCCTCGAAACGGTGGCACCTCAGGGTTACGTGGCGGCCAATCCCACCTTCGTTGCCGGGATGGCCGAACGCGGTGTCCGACTCGAAGTGAATCGCGTCCGGTCGTCTCGCTCCGGCACCTATGGCACGCTTGCGGTGGCGTTGCTCTTCTTCGGCTGTGCGGGGCTCATCCTGTATCGTCTCGTCACCGGACGTGTTCCGACGCTCGAGAAGGCCCGCACGATCGACCCCCAGCAGGTCACCGTCACCTTTGCGGACGTCGCCGGGGTGGACGAGGCCAAGGACGAGGTCGTCGAGATCGTCGAGTTTCTCAGGGAACCGGAGCGCTTTTCCTCCGTGGGCGGACGCATTCCTCGGGGGGTCCTGCTCGTGGGTCCGCCCGGGACCGGCAAGACACTGCTCGCGCGCTCGATGGCCGGAGAAGCCGGCGTCCCATTCATCTCGGCGAGCGGGTCCGACTTCGTCGAGATGTACGCCGGTGTGGGTGCATCGCGCGTCCGGAAGCTGTTCAAGGAAGCCCGCCGCCACAAGCGTTGCATCATCTTCATCGACGAGCTCGATGCCGTCGGCCGCAACCGTGGCGGCAACTCTCTGAGTCACGAGGAGCGCGAACAAACCCTCAATCAGTTGCTCGTGGAGATGGACGGGTTCTCGCAGTCCGACAGCATCATCGTGGTGGCGGCCACGAACAGAGCCGACATCCTGGATTCGGCACTACTGCGTCCCGGACGGTTCGATCGTCAGGTCACGGTGGGGAACCCGGATCTGAAGGGGCGCGAGCAGATCCTGCGGGTGCACGTACGCAAGGTGGCACTCGAGCCGGATGTGGATCTCCGGGCCATTGCACGGGGTACGCCCGGGTTCTCGGGCGCCGATCTGTCCAATCTCGTCAACGAAGCGGCGCTCATCGCGGCGCGCAAGGGGCGCAGCACCGTCGGCAACGCCGAACTGGACCGGGCGCGCGACAAGGTCCTCATGGGCGCCGAACGGAAGTCGGTGGCCATGAGCGAGGCAGAACGCGTCACGTGTGCCTATCACGAAGCCGGACACGCCGTGGTGGCTGCGTTGCTGCCCGATGCCGACCCGCTCCACAAGGTCACCATCATCCCACGCGGCCGTGCGCTCGGCGTGACGATGCAGCTGCCCGAAGCGGATCGGTACACACACTCGAAGGCGTTCATCGAGGCGCAGATTGCCATCCTGATGGGGGGGCGGGTCGCCGAGGAGCTGTTCTTACGCCAGATGACCAGCGGGGCGTCGAACGATATCGAGCGGGCTACCGATCTGGCGCGGAGGATGGTCTGCGAGCTCGGTATGTCACCGCTCGGCCCCGTGCATTTCCGCCGACCGACGGGCGCGTGGGAGAACGACGGTCGAACTGCCGGGTTCAGCGAGGACACGGCACGCAGGGTGGACGACGAGATTCGTGCGCTCGTCATGCGCGGGTACGAACGTGCCCGGCAGATCGTCGAGCAACAGCGGGCAGCCGTGAAGGCACTGGCCGGGGAACTGTTGGACGTGGAGTCGGTGGATGCGGATCGCCTCCGGCACATCCTGGCCGCACACGTCGTGCCGGCCGCCATCGTACGCGAGGCGGAGGCCGACGCTGCTGTCACGGACTCGGGCATGCTGGGGTAGCCAGGGGTAGCGTGTCTCTTGCCGCGTCGGGCGGCCGCGGTTAGCGCCTCACCGGCTTTCCGAACACTTCGATGCGGCCCACGTTCACGAACCCGCCCCAGCCGTGGCCGCTTCCTGGCATCAGAGTCGCGAAGCCCACTTCGTCGACCCGGCTGAGGTCCGGCTTCTCCACCCAGATCCCCCTGGTCACGACTCTTCCAATGTCCAGCGCGAGCCAGCGAACCGGCGCAATGGCGAACTCGGTCTCGAGAAAGACGGTGGAGTTCGACGAGGGCGCTCCCTCTGCGTAGTCGCCCACCAGCCAGGTACCATCGGCGAGCTTGATCACGGGGCGAACGACGTGGAAGCCGGAGACGCGCGTCACCCATCGAATCTTCGCGAGGCCGGTGAGGTCGACGTAGTTGCTCTTGTCTCTCAGGGTCACGGCAATCGGCGTCGAGCAGACACCGGTCCACAGATTGGGAGGGTCCGTTGGCTCACCTGCCGGGACGCGCTCCGGGCGCGGGTTCTGGTTGTATCCCGACATCAGCACGCAGGTGGGTCCACGCCAGTCGTTTGGAATGGAGTTTGGCGGGGGGGTCTTGGCGAACTCCGGAATCCGGGAGGCTCCGGGGTCGTAGACCTGCAGCTCGAGGGTCGGATTGGTGACCGCGGCAGCGGTGACGGGATGCTGAGGACGAAAGCCGGAGGCGGCGTCGAAGGGCCCCGTCTGCCGCCATCCTTCACGAAAGAACAACGGCACCGGCGGCGTCGGCGCTGGAAGCTGCACCTGGCTTGCCTGCGACAGCTCACCGTGAATGGTCGAGAGTGGCACAAGGGCCCCGCACGTCACGGCCACGGCGGCCCACATCTGCTTCGACGCATACGCAAAGCGTCCTGCCATAGATTCCTCCCTGTCACGAACCAGCGGATTATACGCGGCCGTTCCCCGGGCGACGAGGAATCGCGAAGCCGGGTGCCGGCGGCCGGCATGCTGGGCTGGCTCCCGATGACCTCACGCGGAAAAACGCGCCCTCCGCTCGAGGGGCGACGACCCGCGCTGGTCCGTGACCAGCGCGGCTCTCACGCTGCGGGCGCGTTTTACCCGGTCCGGATCGCGCGAGTCGTAGGTCGCGGCGTCCAGCATGCCCGGCCGCCGGCACCGGCGTCGCTGCACCAACACAAGTGAGCACCGTGGACAGTGCAGAGCGCGTCTCGAGGCGGAGCTTCCTCACGACGGTGCCCGGATGGTTTCGGCCGCGGGCGATTCCGGCCAGACCAGCTCTGGAGCAGCCGTATAGCGCGCGTGCGCGAGGCACGCCTGGAACAGGGCTGTCTGCGACGCGAGGAAGTGGAGCTTGAGCATCAGTCGTGCGAGCAGGTAGATCTGCCCTGTCGCCAGAGCGAACAAGAGCGACGGTCCGGCGCCGCCGGCACCGGGTGCACCAATGGCCCAGATCGCGATGACGACGAGAAACATTGCGCTGTTCAGTGCATAGAGTCCGGCCACCTGACCGGGGCGTCGCGCGACGAAGCGCAGCGCCGCTGCCAGCGCACCGATTATGCTGCGGCGGTCCTCTACGACCGTTCGAATCTTCGCGTAGTCGAACAGGACATTCACGGAGACGAGCACGACAGAGAAGATGGCGTAGAAGGCAAGCCGCCAGAGAAACGCGGTGCGCTCGACGCTGACGCTCCGCGTCACCGCGGCGAAGAGATCGTCGAACAACCAGGGATGGACGTACGCAAACAGCCACCAGTACACGACGCCGGCTGCCAGAGCCAGTCGCAGGAAACGGACGACGTAGACGCCGCAGGCACCGAAAAACCCGTGTGCGCGCGTCGGTCGTTGCCGTGCGTACCGATCGAGGATCCCACCAACCAGAAACGTCCAACCGGCGAGATACAGCGCAACCACCGCGGCGACAGGGACAATCCGCGAGCGGCCGTCCATGACGCCGCTCATCGCGTCCAACGTGCTGGCAAAGCCGATGATCGTGGGCGAGAAAGTCGTTCCAATCCCGGTGGCCTGCGCGGTGAATTCCTGCCACCAGTCGTAGTTCACGGCATCGGCAGCTGCATGCGCCATGAGGCTCCCGCCAAGGTGCTCCTGCAGCAGGCTGCGCAGCGTCAACGCGAGCGGCAGCGCCAGGAGCAGCGTCATCGCCAGGACGCCCGCGATGATCGCCGGCGACGCCGCCACTCGTATCCAGCCGTCGCGCCACGCGGCATGGACGCCTCCAGATCGATGACCGATCCGTCGTGCTTCGTGATCGTGCCGCCAGCCGTGCGACCAGGAACGTCGAATCACCACGAGGTCCCGGTTCCAACGGAGCGCGCAGCCACCAGCACCGTCATCCGCCTACAGGAAGAATCCGTACGTCAGCATCAACTCCTGCAGCCACATCATCCACGTGAGGCTCCACTTGAGGCTGGCCTCGCGGGCGCGAGGCTGGAGGGTCTGGCTGTTGTTCGTGTAGTTCACGTCGAGCAGCAGTACGCGCTCGGGATCGATCCGCACCGTCGATGCCGGCGTCGGTCGTTCGTACTCGTAGACGACGCGCCGATCCACGCCGTCCCAGCGCTCCCGCACCTCTGCGCCGTCGGCGAACGTCGTGACGACATCGACGGGGAAGACCGCGTCGCCGACGCGCTGCACGACCACGGTCGTGCGGTGATTCCCGTTGGCCATGCGCTCGGTTGCGAGCTCCTGCACGCCGTAGTCGAAGACACCCGATCCGCGATGCACCTGGTCGAAGAACCACGTCAGATCCTGTCCGCTCACTTCGTTGGCGATGTCGAAGAAGTCGTCCGGCTGGGGGTGTCTGAACTTCCAGCGGTCGAAGTACGTGGCCAGGATCTGCTGCATGACCGGCCAGCCGACATGACGCTCGAGTGTGTGCAGCCAGAGCGCCGTCTTGCTGTACGTGATTGCGGTGGCGGTCGTCGGCCAGTACTGCCAGGTCGGCGTTGCAGGCGTGTCGGCGCTCGGTGCTTCGCGATACCGCGCCAGGCCGTTGCCGTCCGTGGCACGTTGCAGGCGGATGTCGTGAAGGACCCAGGGAACGAACCCACCGAAATACCGCAGCGCCAGGCGGTTCGGGAGTGCGATCTCGTCGATCAGTCGCGCGCCCGCGTACGCCGTCAGCCCCTCGTCCATCCACGCGTGTTCCACCTCGTTGGTGCCGACGATCCCGTGCCAGAACTGGTGTCCGACTTCGTGAATCGTGACGCTCTCCGGTACGCTGACGCGTCGCGGCGCCAGCCAGCGGGAACCGGCGGTCAAGAGCGTCGGATACTCCATCCCCTGGCTCCCGCTCTGATACGCCGGATCGACGATGGTCAGGTGCCCATATGGATAGGGACCGAACCACTCGCCGAAGTGCTGCAGCGTGGCCGCCGCTGCGGAGAAGTGGCGGTCTGCCTGTCCACGGTGCTCGGGCTGGAGCATGAGACGCATCTCCACGCGCGGCAACGCCGGATGCTCGAACGGTCGGCGCAGGTCGATGAACCGCGGGCTCGCCGTCCACGCGAAGTCGGCGATGTCCTCCCCGCGATACCGATGGGTTACGGTGCCGTCGGCGTTGTCGGTGCGCCCCGTTTCGCGGCCGGACGCGGCAACGACAAAGGGGCGAGGGAGAGTGATGCGAACGTCGAACTCCGCGTAGTCGGCGTAGAACTCCGTGTGCGAGTGGAACTGGTGGGCCTTCCACCCTCCGTCCTCCAGCACCCCCATTCTCGGGAACCAATGTGCGATGAAGTAGTAGTCGCCAATCCATCCCACCCGGATGCGTGTGAACGGCGCGGGAATCCGTGCGGCCCACTCGATATCGAGCTCGACCGTGTCGTGCGGTCTCACCACGAAGGGCAGCGGGACCGCCAGCACCGTCCGGTCCGCGTCGTTGCCATCGTCGGGTGCGATGTAGCGCGCACTCGGTGTCAGGTTCAACGGCGGTCCGTCCGGCGTACGCAGGCGAATCGCCGAGAGGTCGATGGCGCCGACGTGTTCCGGACGCGATGGCAACGTGCCTCCGGCGCGCCGGTGTCCGCGGAACCATGTCGAGTCGAGATCGCGCCAGGCGTTCCAGTACAGCTGCAACCGCACCTCATCCGTCTCGTAGGCGCTGATGTTCCTCCAGCGGATCGTCTGTCGTCCGTCCAGCCTCCGTTGCCCGTGGTCGAGACGGACGTCGATCTCGTAGCGGGCGTTGCGCGGCGACAGCCCCTCCGGCCCCGGATGGTCGAAGCTCTGTACGGACGGCGGACGCCCCTGCTCGCCTCGTACACTGGTCCCTGACACGATGGCGAGCGCGCAGACGCACGCAATGGCTACGCACCAGCCAGCCACGGGGCCCCTCCCCATGCTATCCCCGCCGATCCCCGCGGCTGGTTGCCAGTATCTCCTCCCCCCACCGCGACGCACGCGTGCGCCGTGGGGACCCCGGCTTGCCGCGCTTCGCGCGGCTAGGACCGGCTGGGACCGCTATGCCGCCGGAAGTCACGACACACAACGAGAACGAAATTCGCGTTCCTGGCCGCATAGCGGTCCGAAGCTGCACACTGTACTCCGCGGAGATGGTACACCCTCAGCACAGGCATGGCCCGCTCGTGGATGCCGAGGCCTCTGTCCCTCGTCGTCGAGACCGTGATGCCCCCATATAATGCGCGAGCGTGATCGGCCGGCCGGAGTGAAACGATGACGATCCGTGTGATGCAGGTGGGACTGGGCCCGATTGGCATGGCCATTGTGGAACAACTCGTGGCGCGCGCGGGGTTTCGGCTGGTGGGGGCCGTGGACCTCGATCCGGCCAAGACAGGCAAGGATGTCGGTCGTCTCATCGGTCGCGAGCGTGCGCTCGGCGTGATCGTCACGGATCGCATCGACACAGTGGTCGAGCGTGCAAGACCCGATATCGCCGTCCTGTGTACGAGTTCCTCGCTCGAGCTGACACTGCCGGTGTTCGAGGCGGTCTTGAGGCGGTGCACGCCAATCGTCACCACCACTGAGGAGGCGGCCTATCCGGCTCCCGCCAACCGTGCTCTCGCCAGGCGGCTCGACGAAATGGCACGGAAGTCGGGCGTGGCGGTTCTCGGAACCGGAGTGAATCCGGGATTCATGATGGACGCACTGCCCATCGCCCTGACTGCCGTGTGCGAGCGCGTGGATTCGATAGAGGTGCATCGTGTCCAGGACGCACGTGTCCGGCGTCGTCCCTTCCAGCAGAAGATTGGCGCCGGGTTGACGCTCGACGAGTTTCGGCAGAAGGTCGCGAGCGGCGAAATCCGCCATGTTGGTTTCGCCGAGTCCATTCAGATGAGTGCCGACGCCCTCGGATGGACGCTGGAGCAGGTAACGGACCAGGTGTCACCCAGGATTGCGGAACGCGCGGTCACGAGCGAGTGGTTTTCTGTTCCGGCCGGTGCGGTTTGCGGGATCGTGCAGAACGGCGTCGGGTATGTCGCGGGTGAGCCACGGATCAGATTGCGGCTGGAGGCGTATCTGGGTGCCGAGGCACCCTACGAATCCGTGATCATCGAGGGCGTGCCGCGAATTCATTCGCGAATCGACGGCGGTGTGCATGGCGATATCGCCACCGCCGCGATAGTGGTGAACTCGATCCCGGCGGTCATTGCCGCCGCCCCGGGCCTGCACACGATGCGTGACATGCGGCTGCCGTCCTTCTACCCCGGTGTGTCGTCTTCCACGCGGGCCAGGCAGCGACAGCCCCGCCAGTCGCGTTGAAGGCCAGCGCCCGGGCTGCCGACCTGCTCGGCCATCTGAGGCGCAGCACCTTGCCAGCAGGAGGAGACGAAGACCCATGCGAAGCCGCATCGCACTTGCCGTGCTCATCGTCGTGCTGGCGCTCGCGGGTTGGCTGATCGTCGGCCAGTACATTCGAGCTGCCAGCGTGCTCGTGCTGGCCGCGGAGATCGATGGATGGCCGGAGGCCCTGTCTCGCCTCCACACGCGACCGGTAGAGCATCGAATGCTGGAGATTCCCACGAGGGATGGGGTGCTCCGCGCCCGCGAGTTCCATCCCGAGGGCCGCGTGCGGCGGACCGCCGTCCTGATTGCCGGTGTGCATCCGGCAGGCATCGACGATCCCCGGCTGGTGCACTTTGCCGAGAGCATCGCGGCAACGGGGATGGGCGTCGTCACTCCACAGCTGCCTGGTCTCGTGGAGTTCCAGATCGCCCCGTCGGCGACCGACATCATCGAAGACGTGACTGCCTGGGTCGCCAGTCAGCGACGTCTGGCCGCAGATGGCCGGGTGGGCCTCATCGGCATCAGCTTCAGCGGCGGTCTCTCGATCGTGGCCGCTGGACGAGCCGCGCTGCGTGAGCGGGTTGCGTTCGTGCTTTCCATAGGTGGACATGGGGACCTGGTGCGCACGCTCGATGTGATTGGCGGCGGCATCCTCTCCAACGAGGACGCAGGAGCCGTCGATCCATTCGGCCTCGCCATGGTCGTTGCGAGTGTCGCCGAACGCGCGGTGCCGCCCGATCAGGCGGGAGCGCTGCGTGAGTGGACACGCACCTATCTCGAAGCCGCACACCTGCCAACCCACGATGCCGCACGCGCGCAACTCTTCGCGCGCGCGGATCGGCTGCGCAACGACTTGCCCGAGCCGGCCGCCACGCTCGTGTCACGGGTGCTGGCGAGCGACGTGGCTGCCCTGCGGCGGCAATTGTTGTCCGACGTCCGACGGCTCGCTGCCGATCCTGCGCTCTCTCCCGAGCGCGCTCCGGCGCCTGCCGCGCCGGTCTTTCTCCTGCACGGAACAGATGATCCCATCATCCCGCCGTCCGAGTCGCTGCTCCTCGCAGAGCACCTGCGGCTCCACGTCACCGTGCGCGTGCTTCTGACGCCGATCCTGAGCCATGCGGATGTCGAGTCGCATCTCACGATGCGCGATGCCGGCGCGCTCGTCGTGTTCCTGGCCGGCGTATGGCGGCAGTGAGACGTGAGACGGACGCGTCGGGCGAATCACAGTCTGTCTTCTGGAATTCTCGGAACAGCGTCGCCGCGGCCGTGCACCTGCGCGCCGCAGTAGGCGAGTGTGTGTGGCATTGCCCTTGCTCTGACGGGGGGCCATGAAACTTAGGGTCTCCAATCGACACGACGATCGCCGCACGACCGTGTGCATGGTGCGGTGGGTACTCCGGCGCGGCATGGACGTGCTCACATGTCGTGTCGATGCGCACCTGGACCGCGCCAGGTTCGATGTCAGCCTCGTGCCGCACTGCAACATCGCTGCAGCGGCCATCGAGCTCGCTGATACTCCAACACGCGCCCTGCAACGGCACGCTGAAATCGCCATGCGTCTGCGTGACGCCGGATGGCTGATGATCGCACGCTCCGGCTCGCGGTAAGGGGGCAGAGCCCCGTGCTCATTCGCTGCTGAGCCTCGGGTTCGGCCCATGCGTTCAACCTGCCCCCCGGTATCTGGCGCGTGCTTTGGGTACCCTCGGGCTGATGCCACTGGCTGCCCGCACGCACGTCCGTATTGCTGCGCTGGGGGACCTCCACGTCTCCAGGACGTCACAGGGGTCGGTCCAGCAGATCTTCTCGCAGATGAGCGGCAGCGCCGACGTGCTGCTGCTGTGCGGCGACCTCACCGATTACGGCCTGCCAGACGAGGCGCGCATTCTGGCGCGCGAGCTGACCGCGTCGGTGAAGATCCCCACGATTGCCGTCCTGGGGAACCACGAGTACGAGACGGGCAATCAGGACGAGGTGCGCCAGATCCTGCTGGACGCCGGTGTGACGGTACTCGATGGCGAGGCCACCGAAATCCACGGTGTCGGATTCGCAGGCGCGAAGGGATTTGCCGGAGGGTTCGGGCGCGGGGCGCTCGGACCGTGGGGCGAACCGGCCATCAAGCAGTTCGTCCAGACCGCGGTCGACGAAGCCTTGAAGCTGGAAGCCGCGCTCGCCAGGCTGCGTACGCATCGGCGTGTCGCGGTGCTGCACTACTCGCCGGTGAGGACCACGGTGGAAGGAGAGCCCGCCGAGATTTTCGCCTACCTCGGCTCCAGTCGTCTCGAAGAGCCCATCAACCGCTATCGGGTCAGTGCCGTCTTTCACGGGCACGCACACCGAGGCACGGCGGAGGGCCGAACGGCAACCGGCATTCCGGTCTACAACGTTGCCATGCCGCTGCTGGCTCGCCTCAATCCGCACCGGCCGCCGTATCTCGTCCTCGATCTCCCGCTCGATGGTGAGCCGCTGCCCCGCGGCGATCAGTCAACGGTGCCGCCCTCGTCGCATCGCCTTCCGTGAGGTCCGACGCCTGAAACCGGCGCGAATCGTGCACATGTCGTCTCAGCGACACAGGTGACATGTGCCCGACACTGAGACGCCGCTGTTGACGACGCCACATAATGCCGAGCTGTACCGCACGGCGCTCGAGATGCTCAATCGCAGCGGCGTGCCGTACTTGGTGGGTGGCGCCTATGCGTTCCAGTACTACGCGGGCATCTCCCGGGCGACGAAGGACTTCGACATCTTCGTGCGCCCCCGGGACGTGCAGCGCGCGCTCGACGTGCTCACGCGCGCGGGGTTCAGGACTGAAATCGCGTTCACCCACTGGCTCGCCAAAGCCCGCTATGGCGACAAGTTCATCGACGTCATCTACAACTCTGGCAACGGCGTCGCCGAAGTGGACGACGAGTGGTTCGCGCACGCCGTCGACGAGCACGTGCTCGGCGTTCCCGTGAAGCTCTGTCCTGCCGAGGAGACCATCTGGTCGAAAGCCCTTATCATGGAGCGGGAACGCTACGACGGAGCCGACGTGGCGCACCTCGTTCGGCATTGCAGCGGGCTGCTGAACTGGGCCCGACTCATCAGACGTTTCGGACCGCACTGGCGCGTCCTCTTCAGCCATCTCGTGTTGTTCGGATTCATCTACCCGGGTGAGCGCTCGCTCATCCCGTCGACCGTCATCAAGGATCTGGTCAACAGGCTGCTCGCGGAGCTCGAGGTGCCGACCCGCAACAGCAAGGTGTGCCAGGGAACGTTGCTGTCCCGGGCGCAGTACCTCGTGGACGTGGACGAGTGGGGGTATGAGGATGCGCGCCTGCAACCGCGCGGGCGTCTCACGGAGCAGCAGATCGCAGAATGGAGCGCGGCAATCGACACGTCGCAGTAGAGCGGTAGAGATTCTCCCCTGGCGCACAGCGCCCGGACGGCAGGGGCCGGGGGCAGACTCACGCCGTCGCGATCGCAAGAGGAGACCGCCCGCCTTCGGGGAATGGGGAGAAGATGAACGACGAAGTGCCTACGTGACCCGGTGGTCGGCTCAGTGACTGGCACCCGTCACGAGCAGGTGGTCCGTGGCAACGCCGCGCACTCGGCTACCGCTGGAAAGCACCTCCGCGCGCAGCGTGTAGCGCCCGGCTGGCAGATTCCTGAACTCGATGGTGTGGAAGCGTCGGTCGGTGTCGCCTTCGAGCAGCACTTCCGTCGAGCGAAAGAGGCGTTCGCTGTCGGCCTCGACGCGCAACACTCTGTTCTCGGCATCCGGTTCGACGGTCACCGCGATTTGCACGGTGGCCGGTTCGGTGAAGTAATGTCCACGGATCCGGAGTTCCACCGGCTGGCTCGCCGCGGCCATGCAGGTGGCGGCAATCATCAACGCCGCGGTGAGGACGCTGGCGCGAGTCAGTCGATCATTCATGGCAATCAACTTAGCAAACGGAATGCCAGAGGTGTGCAGTCTACCACGCCCCGTCCTTCTGGTGCCCGCCACTACACTAAGTCACTGTTGTCGCTCGAGGATCCAGCACCTCCACGCCGGCGGCGGCACGCTCGACCATGGCGTCGATGAACAGATTGGCAGCCTTGCCTGGCTCGAAGATGTAGGCCTCGATTGACGGACAGCTGGGCACGTTGGATGGCGATCCCGCATGGCCGGGTAGAACTGGGCACCGTTTGCGAAGATGTGCACCGCGTTGTCGTAATGGAAGGCTGCGTCACAGGTTGCCTGGATGACGTGGAGGAAGTCCTGGCTGTCGGGGCGGAACGGCGTGGTGACGTGGTAGTCGATCCGCGGCGTGAACAGCGTGACGAGTACCAGCCAGACGACGAACACCAGGCCGATGGCCGCCCAGATCCAGTCCACGTCACCGTGCCTCGAGCAGTGCGATCGGGAACAGCTCGAACACGTCCCCGGCTCGAATCGTCGCGCGGCCGTCCTCGTGGTGGATGGCGACGCACTGATCGGTGAACACGTTCCGGTACTCGGCCCGACCCGTCGAGGGAACGACCAGTTGCGTTTCGCCCCAGATGGATTCCCCGAGCGGCGGCACGCCGGAGTCCGGCAGCAGCGTCGCCACCAGTCGGGGTACGGCCACGATCAGGTGCTCGTCACCAAGGATCCTGGCGAATGCGAAGAGGTGATCCTTGCGCGCGCCGTCTCCGAGGACCGGCTCGTATCCACCGCGCTCGAAGAGGTCCCGTCGCGCCCGCCTGAACCGGAGCAGCGCCGTCGTCGCGTAGAGTTTCAGTCGATCGTCGGAGGCGTCCAGCACGCGCGACGCCAGGCTGGCGGCGCCCTCCTCCCGCAGCGCTGCGTCGAGGTCCGCCAGCAGCGCCCGTCGCCGCTCGTAATCCACCGGCCGCCGGTTGTCCGGATCGACGAGACTGAAGTCCCACAGCTCCGTCCCCTGGTAGAAGTCCGGCACGCCAGGAGCGCCAACTTTGACGGCGACCTGCGCAAGCGAGTTGAGTCGTCCGTACCTGCTGACGCGGTCCTGAAACTCGATGAAGTCGTTCCGAAAGACTGTATGGTCCGGAGCGAGGACGGCGTGCACGAAGCGGGTCATTGCCTCCTCGTGCGGCTGGCTTGGATTGATCCAGCTCGTATAGACCTTGGCTTCGCGCATGGCCTTCGTCATGTAGGCCGCAAGGCGGTCACGGTACTCCCGCTCCTGTTCGATGGTCATCGGGTCGAGCGGCCAGGACCCCACGAGCGTCTGGTAGAGCAGGTATTCCTCGTTCCGGCTGGGATAGGGCTGTCCGTCGACGACGGACCGGGCGCGCCGGTTGGCGCGCGCCCAGCGTGAAAGGGCTTGTTTCCAGGCCGCTGGAATCTCGGACAGGACGTTCAGCCGCGCCCTGACGTCCTCGCTGCGCTTGGTGTCGTGGGTGGAGGTCGCCGACAGACCGTGCGGCCAGCGCTCGCTCCGGATCGAGAGCCACTCGTGCAGGCTGCCCGGAGTGTTCCCGAAATGGTCCGGCTCGCCTCCCACTTCGTTGAGCGAGACGAGCCGGTTGTAGATGTAGAGCGCCGTGTCCTCGATGCCTTTCGCGGTGACGGGACTGGTCACCTGCTGGAACCTGCCCACGAAGCGCATGTGCTCGTCGCGCTCCGCATCCGGAATGTAGTCTGCCTTCTTCAGGAGCAGATCGCGCACGAACTCGTACACCGTCGGCGGCCGGTTCGGGTTCCGCCGCTCGGCCTCCCGCATCGCGCGCGCGACGTACGACCGGTCGCGCTCGCTCATGTCGGGCTCGCGATCGTTCACATAGGTGCGGTAGACGGGAAAGCACGCGATAATCTCGCGCATCGCTTGGTTCAGGCTGTTCAGCGTGAAGTCGCGGTAGTGCCGATTGCGCTCGGAAAAGCGGTCCAGCCGGTAGGCCAGCACGTTGAGCTCGCTGGCCATGCTGACCCGCAGCATGAGCTGCTTGCCTCGATACACGATCTCGCGATACGGGACACGGAGCCGCGTGAATCGCTCGTACACCTCGTTGATGGCACGTTCGTGACGGGTCTCGACGAACAACCCGTTCAGTCGGACGAGAAAGTCGTAGCCGGTCGTGCCCTCCACGGGCCAGTCCGGCAGCGTCTCGTCCAGACCAAGGATCTTCTCCACGATGACGTACGGCCGGCCGGCCGCATAGGCGTCCGGCCGGAGCTCGCGCGCTCGGGTCTGCAGCCGCACGAGGTAGTCGCCCGGATCGTAGAGACCGTCGACGTGATCGACGCGGAACCCGTCGATGCAGCCCTGCTGGAACAGCTCGAACACGAACTGGTGCGCGAGCTCGAAGATCGCCGGATCCTCCATACGGATGGCGGCGAGCTCGTTGATGTCGAAGAACCGCCGGTAGTTGATTTCTTCGGCGGCCACGCGCCAGTACGCCAGGCGGTACGGCTGGGCGTCGAGCAGAGCGTCCAAGGCGTCGAAGCTGCGCGGCTGCCCCGGGGTGCCGTTGAGCTCCGTCACGATACGGTTGACGTGGGCGAGCACCTGCGGCGCGCGCTGGGTCAGTGCGGCGAGGCGGCGCTTGATGACCTCCTTTTCGCGATCGCGCTCGGCCAGCAGCTCCGGTTCCTGTGTGTGCCGCGGAGGCAGATGCCGAATCGCCGTGAGAATGCTGAGGAACTCGATGCCGTCCGGGCTGTTGCGCTCGATGGCGTCGAGCAGGCCGTCCTGACCAAGGCGCAGGATGATGTCGTACGTCCCTGGCGCGACCGGGAACACCTGCTCGAAGTACCGCACGTAGAAGGCGCCGTTTCGATGTTCGAGCGTGAGCTCCTGCCGCTCCAGCACTGCGCCGTACGCATCGCCCAGCACCGGCAGCAGCACCTTCTGCTCCAGTTCCGGCTTGATCGGGCTCCAGTCGATGTCGAAGACGGAGGCGTATCGGGAGCTGGGGCCGTTCTCCAGAACGTCCTGCCACCAGGGGTTTGCCGAGTAAGCAATGCCCATGTGATTGGGCACGAGGTCGATGATGTGGCCCATGTCACGCTCGCGTAGCGCAGCGATCCATGCCCTGTACGTGGTGAGGTCGCCGATCTCCGGATTGAGTCGGGTGGGATCGACGACGTCGTACCCATGTGTGCTTCCCGGCACGGCCTTCAGGTAGCTCGACGCGTAGCAGTGAGAGATGCCAAGTGCATCGAGATAGTCCACGAGGCGTGTTGCGGCGTCGAAGGTGAAGCTGGCGTTGAACTGCAGCCGATACGTCGCGAGCGGAATCGTGGGTCCGGACACAGGTCAGCCCAGCCGGATTCGAGGTTCAACAGTCGAGCCGAGTGCCCACATCATCGGGTCATCTTACGGGAACTCGACGGGAAAGCAGCCACGGGGCTCCGCCTCACGTCCTTCGACCGTTGCTCAGGGTCGCGGGTCGAGGGGGTGGCCACTGACGAACGCGCCCTCGGGTGCTTCGGGCGGCGAGCGACAAGGCACGCGTGGATCGGTCTCGGCAGGCTCAGGGCCGCCGCCGTCGGCGGGGACCCGTTTCGGGCGGAGCAGCCCACTCGACCAGGGTCTCGAGCGAGGCCAGCGCGTCACGAACCTGCGACGCCTGTCGCGAACTGAGGTGGGGACGGTCGGTCTGGAGGCCGAGCAGATCGGCGAGGCTGACGCCGAGCGCGTCACTGAGCGCCCCGAGCGTGGTCAGCGTCGGATTGCCGCGTCCACGTTCCACCTGGCCGATGATCTTGTGGCTGAGACCGGCCCGTTCGGCCAACTGCTCCTGCGTCAGGCGCTGTGCCTGGCGCAGCTGCTTCAGGCGGGCACCAACCTGGCCGCGAAGGTCTGTCACCCGCGACACCTCCGGCAGGCAGTATGGCCAGCGGCCTCCTGACGGTGAACCCCTTACAAATCTGTTGACCAGGAACTATAGTGCCTGTCATCGTCGTCCCGTGGGGACCCCGCGACGCCGCGTGCTGGTGGTGGATGAAGACCCGATCATACGTGTGGCCATCGATCGCCAGCTCGAGATGCTCGGGTGGCAGGCGATCTGTGTGAACAACGGCATGGAGGCCGTTCACGCTGCGGAGCTGGGCGTGACGGTCGACGTCCTGCTGACGGACCTGCAGCCAGGGGGTCTCCATGGGACGACGGTCGCCTCCGCGGTGGCCCGCTATGTGCCGGATCTACGGGTGGTGTTCATGGGACAGGCTGCCTCCCCGGCGCCGGACGTTCACGTCCTCGTGAAGCCATTCTCCACGAGACGCCTGGCTGAGGCGTTGGCCGCGGCGGTCCGCCTCCGGTAACGTGTCCTGCGCGATACCACGAACGGCAGGTCGAGGAGCCTGGCTCATTGTGCACGAATTCCGACCGGTCAAGCCGGCCGGGTGCGGATCCTCGTGGCTGCTCAGAATTCGCGATAGTTGCCGAACTGGAGCGCCACACCGAAATCCCGCTCTCGCAGGAGGCGCATGACGTCCTGAAGGTCGTCCTTGGAGGGCGACGTGATCCGGAGCTGGTCGCCCTGAATGGCGGCCTGGACCTTCTTCAGTCTGGCGTCCTTGATGAACTTCACGACTTCGCGCGCCCGATCCGAGGGGATGCCCTGCTGCAGCGCGATGTCCTGTCGTACGGTGCTGTTGGCGGCGGGCACGACGGCACCCCGCGTGAGGTTCTTGACCGGCACGTTCCGGCGGACGAGGCGTGTCTGAACGATCTCCCAGAGGGCGTTCAACCGGAAGTCGTCGTCGGCGACGAGGACCAGCTTCGAGTTCTTCGCATCGAAATCGATCGACGCTTTCGCGCCCTTGAAGTCATAGCGCTGTGCCACTTCCTTCCGCGCCTGATTCAAGGCGTTGTCGACTTCCTGCAGATCGACATGAGAGGTGATGTCGAACGAACACTGCGTCGCCATGTGTTGCACATGTTAGCACTGCCGATCGACGCGCTCGTCGCGATCGTGGAGAGCCATGCGAAGGCATCCGATCTCAGCGCGCCGCTTTCGTCGGCGCGGCCCGTCCGAGACGGGCCACGAGTGTGGCCAACTGTGAGGGCTCGAGCGGCTTGGTGACGTGTGCCTGATATCCGGCGGCCTTGGCGAGCGCCTCGTCCCGCGGAGACGCGTAGGCGGTCACCGCGACGGCTGGAACGGCGCCCCCGGCCGCTTCGGGCCGTGTCCGGACCCGTTGGATGAGGTCGTAGCCGTCACCGTGCGGCATGCCGATATCGCTCACGAGTATGTCTGGCACGCGGCGGTCGAATGTGGCAAGTGCCTCGTGCGCGCTCGCGGCGGTCGTGACCTCGGCGCCGTATCGGCTCAGGGCCGTTTCCAGCAGCACTCGTGCGTCTTCGTCATCGTCCACGACGAGGACGTGCAGTCTGCGCAGCAGCGTATCGTCAACCCGCGGAGCCCCGAGAGCTGCGACTGCAGGTGACGCGGCATCGGAGACCGCTGATGCCGTCACGACTGACGGGAGCACCACGTCGAACGTGGCGCCCTGACCAGAAGCGGAGCTGGACGCGTGGATGGTGCCCCCGTGCAACTCCACGAGCTGCTTGGCGATGGCCAGGCCGAGGCCGAGGCCACCGTGCTCGCGGCTTGCCGTGCCGTCTGCCTGCCGGAAAGGATCGAAGACGAAGGGAAGAAACTCCGGATCGATACCGGGGCCCGTGTCGGTGACGGTGAGCCGGTGCCCGCTCGGACACGTCTCCAGGTGCAGCGACACGCGTCCCTCCGCGGGGGTGAACTTCACCGCGTTCGAAAGCAGATTCCACACGATCTGCTGGAGACGGTCTGGATCGCCGGAGGTGAGGGCCGGTCGCTCGCGAATGTCGACGGCGATGTGCAGGCGTTTGGCGGTGGCGGCCGGTCGGACGATTTCGATGGCGGCGTCCACGATCGCAGCCAGATCGGTGTCGCGGACGTCGAGGCGAAGCTTCCCGGTGACGATGCGGGACACCTCGAGCAGATCCTCGATGAGGCGTGCCTGCGCCCGGGCGTTGCGCTCGATGCTCTCGAGCGCGCGCGCTTCCGTGGCCGGCTCCACATGGGACGAGCGCAGCACGCGCGCCCAGCCGAGGACGGCGTTCAAGGGCGTGCGCAGCTCGTGCGAGAGCGTGGCCAGGAACTCGTCCTTCAGACGGTTGGCGTCGCGTTCGCGCTCGAGCGCTGCCGAGCGTTCGGCCTCGACGCGGCGTCGCACGTCGATCTCCCGCTCCAGCTCCAGGTTCGTCTGTGACAGCTCCTGGGTCCGCTCGGCAATGCGGTCCAGCATTTCGTTGAACGCGCGCACCACGGCGCCAATCTCGTCGTATGACGCCGGGATCGCCCGAATCGCCCCGTGAGGCCGGCTCGAGACCTGCCGCGCGGTGGCCGCGAGTGCGAGCAGCGGGGACACGATCGATCGCTGCATACGGGCGGCAATCACGAACGCCGTTGCAAGCGCCAGCACGAGAAGCCCGACCATGATCCCGCCCGCCACGCGCAGCCGGTCATGGACGTCGGCCAGATCGCGACGGGTATAGAGCCTGCCGACCTCGCGCCCCTCGTCGGTGACGACCGGTACGACGACATCGACGCCATTCCAGTCGAACAGGACAGCGTCGGGAGGATCGGCCGGACACGCTACGTCCTGGTCTCGGTAGTAGGTGGCAAACAGCACGCCCGCAGACGTATGAAGACAGGCCATGACGATGCGCGGTCGCAGCCGGAACCCCGAGAGGGTTTCGAGTGCCGTCGGCGTATGTTCGAACTGGATTGGCGCCCAGCTGTTGTCCGCAACGATTCTCACCTGTGCTTCGAAATCGTCGCGAATCTCGGCGCGCATCCGTGCGATGTCCCAGCCGAGGAAGCCCGCGCTCGCCAGCGAGAGTGCCGTGGCGCTCGTCGCGAACGTCATCAGCAGGAGTTTGCGGCGGATGGGGAGGTCCTGGAGCCTCGTCATTCCTCGTTCCCCTCCTGCACGATGTACGCAATCTGGAGCAGTCTCGAGCTGATCCGTACTCCCACTCGTGCCGCCGCCGCCGGACTGATCTGAAACCTGACGTTGTTGTCCTCGATGACGAAGTTGACGATGCCTCCGGATGCGATGAAATCAGGCGTTTCGCCGACGGTGAGCGTCGGTGTCCCCGCCGCGGCGCGGAGATAGGCCCCCATCGCAGCGCCTCGGGGCACGAAGACGACCTCGCACCCTGGCTCCGGCGAGAGAATGACACGCGTACGGATAGGTCGGTCGCGGACCGTCTCCCCGCTGACGGTTTCCTCGAGCACGGAGCCGAAGGGGTTGCGTCCGGCGACGCAGATGGTGATCGGGCCAGTCGAGGCGCCGTCGGGCCAGTCGACGAAGTTGAGGAACTGATACAGAAACGCCGCCTTGACGCGATACTCGGTGGATACCTCCTGCCCTCCGGCGAAGGCGCTACACAAGCCCACGAGCAGGAAGGGCAGGATGCGTGCCACGTCAGCACCAGCCCGGCGTTGCCGCCCCTCGTCCTTCGACTGTCGCTCGGGACAACCCCGAGTGGGGTCGAGCTGTCCTTCGACTAACGCTCAGGACTACCCTGATCGGAGTTGAGCGGTGTCCTTCGACTCGCACTCCGGATAACCTCAGTCGGGGTCGACGCGTGTCCTTCGACTCTCGTCGAGGACACCCGCGGGCGACGTCCAGGAGTGGCATCCCTGCCGGTCCCCGTGGCCGGTTTGCCGTAGCTCGTGGCCGCGCATCGCGGGAGGGAGGAGGAGGGGGCGGCATCGATGAACGGGGCAGTGTAGCGTGTCTCATTCGTACGGGCAAAACACTGGCGCACCCGAGCCCATGCAGAGTGCGGACCGGACAGGTCACCTGTGCATCCCTCTTCGATGAGCTTTGCCCCGACCCGTTGACCATGCGGCGGTGCTGCCCCGCCAGCGAGCGTGACGACCGGACCTGTGCGAGACGGACGGAACGTTCCGACGAGTGTCGCCACCGACTGGTCCGTTGCAGGCCGCGTGCCTTGCCCCTCAGCTGGACGCGCGCCGGCACCAACGCTGCTGTCCCGCTAGACGGCTTGAACGGCCAGAATCCTTACGAATGAGTCAAGTTTTCGGACCGGCCGTTCAAGACGTCTCGCCCGCACGGAGTGCGGGCAGGAGATACGGCCAACCTAGCGAGGCGGAGCCGTCCCCGACATGCTCGCTGGTCTGAGGCGGAGCCTCGCTAGGTCCTGGCTCTACCGGGTTGCGAGCGTTGGAAGGCAGCTGGTTGCGCGTTATACTTCGCCATTCGCGCGAGCCTCACGCCGCTCGGAGCGGCAGGAGTCGCATCGCGGGCCCCGCTGGACTGAGCGCATTTCTCCTGCATGTCGATCGACCTGAGAACGACTCCGAGCCGTGGCAACGCCGGACTGGTCGACGTCCTCGATCGCGTGCTCGACAAGAGACTGGTGGTTGCTGGCGACATCAAGGTGTCGTTGGCCGATGTCGAGCTGCCGCCTTCTGATCTGCTCGATGAACAAGGCCGAAGAGGTTGGTCTCGACTGGTGGAAGTACGACCGGCATCTCTCGCCGGGCCGCGAGCAGATCGCACGGGAGAACGAGGCGCTTCGTGCGCAGGTGCGATCGCTCGAGCGTCGCCTGGCCAACGTGGCGGGGCCCCGCGTTGCGGAGGCTCTGGGCCACGACTCCAGAAAGGCACGACGACGACGATGACGCTGCTTGGGGCGCGCGGAGCGCACCCGATTGATCGCAGCACGTGCGAGTGATCGCCCGAAGGAGCTTCAGGAATGGCCGTGGAACGGGCAGCCGGAGGGACGAGTCTCATCGACGTCCTCGACCGAGTACTCGACAAGGGCATCGTCATCGATGCCTGGGTACGGGTGTCACTCGTGGGGATCGACCTCATCACCGTCGAAGCGCGTGTGGTCGTCGCGTCGATCGACACCTATTTGAAGTACTCCGAAGCCGTGGGCGCGGTGGGGTCAGCCGCCCGACCCACGCTGGAGCCGCTTCGACCGTATGACGAGCTCGCCGCGGAGAATGTCGTCTTGCGCGCCAAGCTCGCGAACGCCGCAACGGCGCGACGGTCCGTCCCGATTCGGCGTCGTCGATCGTAGGCGGCCACGCCGGGACGCGACGGCGCAGCGCGAGCCTGCGCCGGCGCCGACTTTCGACCAGGCGTTGACGATGCTGTTGGAACGACGAGGCACCTGTGCGCAGTTGGTCACGGCTCCGCGTCGCGCCGGCTCGCCAGAGACCACGAAGCGTTGCGCGATCACATGAACAATCCAACACGCTCGCTTCGCGTGCGCACGTCCGCGCGTCCGCCGCTCCGGACGGTCGACGATGCGGCCCGACTGGACCTGCTCGAGCGCTGTCTCGAGCTTCGCGACGACCTCGTCCGCTGCGCGCAGGTTGGTCTGCAATGGCTCTCCGACAACCTGGGCATCACACGGGCGGTGTGTCTCGGCGTGAACGAGGAATCGAGCGCGCTCGTTGGTCTTGCCGGGCTCGGGGTGCCGTTTGGCGAAGTGGAGCGCTTTGCGTGGCCGTTGACCGACGTCCACGATCCGCTCGTGGCTGCCATGGTGCGTCGGGAGCCGACGGTGCTTCGCGCCGGGCGGGGCAACGGTCATGCGTCGCGCGCCCTCCCGCGAACATTGGTGGGGACTGGGGCGGTCGTGGCTGTACCGCTCCGCGGTGCGCACAACGCCGCCATGCGCGGAGACGCGGTGGGCCTCCTGCTGTTCCGTGGCACCGTGGCCGCTTCAGGCGATGTGGAGTGGTTCGCGTCGGTTCTCGGTCGGAAGATGGACCAGGTCCGCGACCGCGCTGGCCTCGCGAAGGAGTCGCAGCGGCTCCGGCGCGAGCGGGCCTTGTTCCTGACCATCATCAACGCCGTGCCCGACCCCGTACTGCTCACCGATACCGACGGCCGGCTCATTGTCGCCAACGCGCGTGCCGAGAAGCTGTTCGCCGCAACCGACGAGGAGAGTGACGGGCGTCGTCGTGCCGTGGAGCTCAACAATATGCTGCTCTCGGCAGCGCTCTCGCGGTCGACGCTCGAAGCCTCCTTGGACGCACGGGAGTTGCTGCTCGTCGATCCCGGCGATGGATCGGACCTGCTGTTCGAATTGTTGAGCACGATCGTGCAGGATCCACGCGAGGGCACGGGCGTCGTGTCCGTGCTGCGAAACGTCACGGATCTCCGCCGTGCGACCGAGCAGATCGAGGAGAACTACCAGAAGCTGCGTGTCGCCGAGGCCGCCGCACGGGCCGAGCGCGATCGCCTCAACCTGATCATCGACTCGGTTGCCGATCCCATCCTCGTCACGGACCAGAGCGGCGCCACGGTCCTGATGAACGCACCCGCGGAAGAGCTGTTTGCGACACTGCCAGAGGCGGAGCGTCACTCACAGCAAGTCGTCCAGGCCAACGACGCGCACTTCTCCTCGTTCATCTCGGGTCTGCTGCTCGGCCAGACCGGTCCTGGAGAGACGCGACGCGGCGAGGTCAACCTGACGAATCCTCGAACGGGTGAACAGGTCCCCGTGGAAGCCATCTGCGGCAAGGTCCTCACGGAAGCGGGCGAGCTCACCGCGGTCGTCACGATTCTGCACGATCGGAGGGAGGCAACCGAACGCGTGCGACTGTACGAGCAGTTGAAGACCGTCTCCGACGAGCTGCAGATGCGCGTGGAGGCCGCAACGGCCGAGTTATCCACCCAGAACGAGCTCCTGCGACGCCAGGCCCTGGAGCTCGAGCAGGCGTCGCGGCTCAAGTCGCAGTTTCTCGCCAACATGTCTCACGAGTTCCGTACACCGCTGAACGCCATCCTGGGATACACGCAGATGTTGCTGCAGGGGGTCAGCGGAGGTGTGGCACCGCCGGTCCGCCGTCAGCTCCAGCGGATCGACTCCAACGGGCGTCACCTCTTGACCATCATCAACGAGATCCTGGACATTACCCGGATCGAGGCGGGCCGCATGCCGATGCAGGTCAGTGAATTCGACCTGAACGCACTCGTTCCCGAGGTCATGGCGGAGCTGGATCCGGTGATCGCCCGTTCGAGTCTCACGGTGACCACGCTGTTGGGGCCGCACCCGATGATCGTGCGGAGCGACCGGCAGAAGGTGAAGCAGATCGTCGTCAATCTCTTCAGCAATGCGCTGAAGTTCACTCCGGATGGCGAAGTCGACATTGCGATCAGCCTCGATCCCGTCGGCCGCACCGCCTCGGTGGCGGTGGCCGACACCGGGATCGGCATCGCGCCCGAGCATCACGACAAGATCTTCGAGGACTTCCGGCAGGTCGATGACTCCCCGTCGCGTCCGTATGGCGGCGCGGGCCTCGGTCTTGCGATCTGTCGCCGGTTGGCTCTGGCCCTGGGCGGGCGGATTTCCCTGCGCAGCGCGCCAGGCGAGGGATCGACGTTCACGCTCATGATTCCCACGGACCTCTCACCATGACGGATCAGACTGCGCCGTTGATTCTCGTTGTCGACGATTACCAGGACGCCCGCGAGATGTACGCCGAGTACCTGCAGTTCTCCGGGTTCCGCGTCGCCGAGGCTCGCAACGGCAACGAAGCACTCGAGCAGGCCTTCGCGCTGCAGCCGGATCTCATCCTGATGGATTTGTCGCTGCCCGGCATGGACGGCTGGGAGGCCACACGACAGTTGAAGCGCGACGATCGCACCAGGCACACTCCGATCGTGGCCTTGACCGGTCATGCTCTGGCGGGCGCGTCGGAAGGCGCCCGAAGGGCGGGCTGCGATTCCTTCGTCACGAAGCCCTGCCTGCCGGACGATCTCGTGGTGGAGATTCGCCGGATGCTGGATGCCGTGAAGCACAGGTAGGAGCGGCGGCCCCGACCCGAACGACGCCCAACGACACGACGCGCACATGGCCAAGGCAAAGAATCGAGCCCCGGCACGTTCTTCCAGTCGCTCACCCCAGGGCAGGCCCGCGGGTGGCTCCGGGAGGAGCGGGCGAGTTCTCCGGAATGCGTCCAAGGAACGGACGGGCTCCGCGAGCGTGAATCCACGCACCGGCGTGCGCGCGTCGGTCCCACGGCGGACCTCCGCGGCCACGGATCCCGGGCGTGTGAATCGGGGGCGCGGCACTCGCGAGGTGCGCCCGGACGGCGGTGGCACTCTCGCCCGAGAGGCCACAGCACGAGCGAGCCGCGCGCGCGAATCGTTCGTCGCGGCGAACGAGACGAGCCCGGCTGTGTCACCGGCACCGCATGGGCAGAAAGCCGAGGCCGGCGACCATGGACGCTACGTCTACTGCATCATCCGCTCGACCAGCCCGCTGAGGTTCGGCCCAATCGGCATCGATGGACAGTCGCCGGAGGTGTACACCGTCACCTACAAGGACATGGCCGCGGTCGTCTCCGACGTGCCCATCGCTCCACTGGACAGCACCAGGGAGCACGTGCTCGCGCACGAACGCGTGAACGAGACCGTGATGCGCGGTCATACGGTCATCCCGATGTCCTTCGGCACGATCTTCAAGACGTCGGACGACATCGTCGAGCTCCTCCGGTCTGCCTACGAGGCGTTTGCGGACGTGCTCGACAAGATGCGCGACAAGCTGGAGTACGGCCTCAAAGTCCTGTGGGATCGCGACGAGATCGTGCGCGCCATCGAGCAGGAGGACGAGGACATCCATCGGCTCAAGCGCGAGATCGCCTCGCAGAAGGGCTCGACGTATTTCGCGCGCATGCAGTACGGGCGGCTCATCGACACCGCGTTGCAGCATCGGTCGGAGCGGTACGTGGCCGAGTTCCTTCACCGACTGCGGAGCGTGTCCGTGGCTTCGCGGGTGAATCGCGCCATTGGCGACAAGATGATCATGAACGCCGCGTTTCTCGTGCAGCGCGATCAGGAGCGGGCGTTCGATCGGCGAATCAAGGAAATCGCGTCGGCGTTCGAGAGCCTGACGTTCAGGTATACGGGACCGTGGCCACCGTACAACTTCGTCAATATTCGGCTCAAGCTCGAGCGGGCGGGCCCGCCCGGAAAGACGGAGTGACGTGTTCGGTCTCGACTCCTTTCTCGGCTGGGTGCTACGCACCGTGACCGCTGCGGCACAGGCCGAGCTGAACGACGACTCGGAGCTGCGCGAACGGTTGCTGGAAGCCGAGCTCCGGCGTCACGCGGGGGGGATCTCCGACAGCGACTTCACGGTCATCCCGATGTCCTTCGGCACGATCTTCAAGACGGCGGACGAGTTGTAACGTGCGGGCGGGGGTCGCATGCTCGAGGGACGCGGGGCCTCGGGAGTGTCCCGAGGCCCCGCGTGTGATCTGGACCGACGCGCGAGCGTCGTCCTTACCGTGCGACGCCGGAGTCCCTCAGTGACTCCAGTCTGCCGAGATCGAGGCCGGCCACGGCAGATCGCAGATCGTCCAGCTCAATCCCGTGGCCCTTGGCGCTCACCAGGAAGCGTTCACCCAGCACGATGGCGAATTCGTGTTCGCCGCCGGCCTTCGAGATCTTCTCGTGCACCAGGCGGTCGCCTACTTTCCGTGTGCGCTCGGAACTGTACTCGTCTTCCCGTTCGCCCTGGATGCCCGCCCAGCTCGCCAACCCGACGAGGCCACTGACGCCGCCGCTGTCCACGACTTCCAACGTCACGGTCCGGTTCGCCCCGTCACCGTACGTGGCCCCCGCTCGGGCGATCATCAATCCCGTAATTCCCGTCCTCTCTGCGTTCTGACTCGTTCTCGGCAATCGTGCGAACGTCTCCGGCACGAATGCGCGAATCTCGTCCAGCTGGAGTGGTTCGACTCGCCGGCCGCCGCCGAACAGCGCTCCAAGGCCTTCCATGGCTGCAGCGACCTGGCCGCCTGTATCGCCGCTTCTCTCGGCAGCCTCCATCTTCGCCGCGCTCTCCTCGATGCTGCGCGACAGTTGTCCCAGCAGCCCCACTGGACCGGTCTGGCTGGTCGCGGTCGTCGAATCGCTCCCCTCGGCGACGGTGCGCAGTGCGGCCGCGCCGATGGCTCCGGTCCCGACGATGAGTCCTCCCATGACCGTTACGATGAACGATACGACGATGGCGCAAATCACGACGACGGCCGCGTAGAGAGGCGCTTTCTCTTCAGGACATCGCATCAGTCTCGGAAGACCGAGGTACAGGAGATACACGCCGTACAGCGCACCGAGCAGGGCGAGGACGCTCAGAGGTGGCAGGATCTGAAGGACTCCCGCGACCCAGGCCGGGGTGTACGAGTACACGGCCAGCTTCAGTGCCCGGGTGGGGTCCTTCTGGGCGTCGAAACTCGGCGCGAGGGCGTTGATGATGAGCGACAGGACGAACACGCCGACAATCGCCATGCAGACGGCAAAAATAGCGGCGGCAAGTCCAGCGACGATCGGCACGCGGTAAGTGCCGACGAACGGCAGCGTGTAGCCGACCAGGGAACCGCCGATGAGGCCTGCGACCGCCCCCACGGCCGCAAGCGGCAGCGCGTAGCCTGTCAGCAGTCCGCCGGTGGAGGCGGGCTCGTCGGCGATGACGCCCCACTCGGTCTTCGGAGACAGGCAGATCCTCTTGACGCGTTCGATGATGTCCATGGCTCGACCTCCACGACCTAGAGATTCTCGGCCGCTCGCCGCTGGCAGGACGAGGCGCGCATGGTAGCACAGCAGAGCTCGGCGCACGTATCGTCAGACGTTGCTCAGTCCCCGTCGAGCGTATCGTCCCGGTCCACCTCCGATGCCGCGCTATCGGGGTCCACATCGCGACTCGTGGCCCCATCGGATCCCGCGGCATCGTCTCGTCGGACCCGTTCTGGGGTCTCCTCCGGGTGTTCAGAGCTCCGATTGGCAGCCGTGGGTTCGACTCCCGGCGTGTCCTCGGGCCCTGCCATGTCGTCACCCGCGCGCGTCGGTGTCCGATTCGCCCCTGTCTGTTTCGTGTCCATTGACGTGCCTCCATGGCCTGGCGGCAACGGGTCGACACTCGTGCCCGTGGCCGCTTCGATCTCCTGTACTCCCCGGTAACCAGTAGGGCGTATCCGTTCGGTCCGAAGCTGCAGGCCCATCGCGGTTCTTGCGAATCCGGCTTCGACGAAGACCGGCGCCGCGGGATGTTGCGTGGCCGGATGCGCGTTGATCGCGCTGATGAGCAGGCCCCGGCGCCCTTCCTCACGCGTTGACGCGAACCGGATGAGACAGCGCGCGAGCGCGTCGATCATGCGGGACCAGAGCGGGTTGTCGCGGGACACGAAGAGCAGCAGGTCGCGCTCGTTGCGCCGGAGATAGCCGGCTGCGAATCCGCTCACCAGGATCGCCACCGCACCCGCGATCCGTGTCGGCCCGCGCCCGGGCGTCT
The DNA here is from genome assembly GCA_964505975.1 of uncultured Bifidobacteriaceae bacterium. Classification (GTDB taxonomy): domain Bacteria; phylum Acidobacteriota; class Vicinamibacteria; order Vicinamibacterales; family UBA2999; genus Gp6-AA40. The sequence continues at coordinate 82,260 of CAZDLW010000001.1, forward strand.
CCGGGCGGGCCCCCGCCGACTCACCTCGATCGTCGGTGCGGCCCCCCGACTCGGACAGGAGTTCGGGCCACGGCACAATCGAACCATAGGGGTTTGCCGGATCCGTGGCTGCAAGGGCCACGGCCGTCAGCGTGTCTGGCGCATCGCGCAGCGACCGGATCGACTCCAGGGCCCCACCCATTGCGAATTGAGCAGCGCCCAGGCCCGCGACGAAATAGCCCCGCTGGATGCGTCCAGCGTGTTCCATGGCTGTGAGCACAGGGTAGATGGCCGCGAAGCCGCCGGGGATGGCCTCGGCCAACGCCGCTTCCCGGGTCACGATGCCATATCGTCTCAGAAGCTGTCGCGCCACTGCCGCGCCCCATTCCGTGACACTTCGCCGATGGGTGATTGCGGAGTCGAGCAGGGACCAGCGTCCCGTGGCTGTCGGCGGAACGGCCGGGCGGGCGTGCTGCGATATCCCCCGGCGGCGGCGATCGTGAGCCCGGTCGACATCCACATAGGCGCGCAGGGGGTGCAGGGTGTCGTTGGTGACCACCCCCTGCCAGACGAGATCCCATAGGGCATCGACGGTGTCCTGGGGGAACCCGCCCCCGGTTCCGTGATGAATGGGGGCGAAGAACGACGCCCCGTGGCGCTGCAAGTAGGCGCGGACGTGGGCCGCCCGGTCTGTCATGACGGCCTCCGACTCTGGCGGGGAACCCGCCGGCCTGCCCATCGTGACTGGCGCCCTCAGTTGATCCAGGTGTTCGGCCCGGTAGAGCACAATCCGGCCATCCTTGTCGCCGAGGCGCTCGACGCCGGCCCACACCACGACTCCAGTGCCCATCAGCCCATCGAGCATCTCGCGGCGATAGCCGTGCACGCGCGCGGGGAGGATGTCGTCCTCGAGCATCGAGGCCGGGAGTGGTGCCCCCTGGAGCTGATCGATGGCGTCGAGCAGCGCATCGATGCCCTGTCTCGCAGCGCCGATCGCGTGCCAGCTCACCAGGAACCGGCCGAGTGCGTCCGCGTCTACGGGCTCGATCTCCTCGCGCAATCGAGCCAGCGAGCGTCGTCGCAGCGTGTGGAGCACTCCTGGATCGACCCATTCCCGTTCGACGCCACGCGGGCGGAACTCACCTTCCACCAGGCGGCCTTGTTCGACGAGCCGCCGAAGAAGGGCAATCGTGGCAGCACGCTCGAACCCGTATCGAGCCGCGAGATCCCCGGCGGCGAACGGCCCATGCGATCGGGCATAGCGGAGCACGATGTCTGCCGTCGCCTCGGGAACCGGGGCGAGAAACGCCTTCGGAAGTCCCGCTGGAAGGCGCACTGCGATCGCGTCGCGGTACCTGGCCGCGTCCTCCGCGGCGAGGTACCGCTCTCCGCCGCCAATGGTCAGCCGCAGGATGCGCTGTGCGCGCTCGAGATCCGCCGCCGCGGCGCGCGTGTCGGGCAAGGCGCTGCGCGCCTCGAGCTCGGCCGGCGACAGGTCCCCAATGCGCATTAGCAGATCGTGGAGGCCGTCGGCGGATCGAACGCGGTAGCGCTCGTCGAGGTGTTGCAGCTGACGTTCGAGTGTGGCGAGGGCCTCGGGATTCAGCAGTTCCCGCAACTCGGCATCGCCAATGAGCTCACGAAGCTGGGCCTGATCGACCGACAGCGCCTGCGCACGCCGCTCGGCCAGCGGGGCATCGCCGTCATAGATGTAATTGGCGACGTAGCTGAAGAGCAGTGATGCGGCGAACGGTGACGGCCGTTGCGCGTCGGTAGCCGCAACGTGCACGGCGCCGTCCACCACGCGTCGCAGGATGTCGACGAGTCCTCGCATGTCGAAGTGATCGTGCAGGATCTCGCGATATGTTTCGAGCAGCACCGGAAACGAACCAAAGCGAGACGCCGCGGCGAGCAGGTCGGTTGCCCGCTTGCGCTGCTGCCACAGCGGGGTGCGGAGGCCGATGCGGCGGCGTGGCAGAAGCAAGGCGCGCGCCGCGGCTTCACGGAACCGCGCCGCGAAGAGTGCCGTGGCATGGAGCTGCCGCAGGACAAGCGCTTCGACGTTGTCCGGGTCGAGAAGCAGCCAGCCGGGATCCGGTGCCGTGTCCGTGCTTGGCACGCGCACGACGAACCCATCGTCGCCCCACAGGGCTTCCACGTCCAGGCCCGTGCGCTCCCGGATCTGTGCCGTGACCGCCATGGCCCATGGTGCGTGTACGCGGCTACCCAAGGGGGAGAGCAGACAGACGCGCCAGTCGCCGAGCTCGTCCCGGCATCGCTCGATCGCAACGGTGCGATCGTCGGGCACGGTGCCCGCGGCTGCCTGTTCGTCGAGGTAGCGCACCAGCATCTCGGCGGCGGCGGCAGTCAGATCGTGCCGGCGCCCGAGGCGATCGAGTGCTGCCGGGTAGGGCAACTCCCGCAGCTCGCGCACGAGCGCTCCAATCGCGAGACCCAGCTCGACGGACCGACCCGCCTGATCTCCGTGCCAGAAGGGCATCTTCCCTGGCTCTCCGGGTGCCGGCGAGACGAGCACCCGGTCGTGCGTGATCTTCTCGACGCGCCACGTCGAGGCTCCCAGAACGAAGGTCTCTCCGCGCCTGGTCTCGAAGACCATTTCTTCGTCGAGTTCACCCACACGAACGGGACGCGTGGCGCCCGCGAGGAAGACACCATACAGTCCTCGGTCCGGAATGGTGCCCGCATTCGCGATGGCGACGTGTCTGGCTCCCGTTCGCGCGGCGATCGTGTGACGCAGACGGTCCCACGTGAGGCGTGGACGTAGCTCCGCGAACGCGTCCGAAGGGTAGCGGCCCGACAACATGTCCAGCACTCCCTCGAACATGCGCCGGCTCAGACTCGCGAACGGCGCTGCGCACCGGACCAGTGCAAAGAGGGTATCGACATGCCACGTGTCCATGGCGGCGATGGCGACAAGCTGCTGTGCGAGCACATCGAGCGGATTTCGTGGGTAACGCGTGGCTTCGACGGCACCGTCGTGCATCGCGCGCGCCAGGGCTGCGCAGGCAACCAGGTCCCCTCGGAATTTCGGAAACATGATTCCCGCACTCGTCTCGCCGACACGGTGACCCGCGCGGCCGATGCGTTGGAGTCCGCTCGCCACCGACGGCGGCGCTTCGACTTGCACCACCAGATCCACCGCACCCATGTCGATCCCGAGCTCCAGGGAAGATGTTGCGACGAGCGCCTTGAGCTGGCCCGTCTTCAACAGCTCTTCCACCTCCGCGCGCGTGTCCGGCGCCAGGGAGCCATGATGCGAGCGCACGAGCGTCTCACCCGCGAGCTCGTTGAGCGAGCCGGCCAGCCGCTCGGCCAGGCGACGGTTGTTCACGAAGAGCAGTGTGGAGCGATGCGAGCGGATCAGATCGAGCAGCCTGGGATGAAGCGAGGACCAGATCGACCGGGGCGCATCGGGCGCGCGACGGCCTCGCCGTGGACGGGCGGGGGGTGACGATCGAGGAATGGCGCCTGGGTCTCGTGCGAGGACCTCTGCGGGCACGTCGACGCACAGCGACAGCGGCTTGTCGTCTGATGCGTCGACGATCGTGACCGGCCGAAACCTCGCCCCGATGCCCTCGTCGCCGAACTCGGCGTGAATCCGGGCCGCCACGTGATCGAGCGGTTCCTTACCGCGTGGTGAATTCGCGCGTGAAGCCGCAGAGCGGTCCAGGGCGCCGCCGCCGGACGATCGTTGGCGGGGCGGCTGGATCTCGAGTCCGCCGAGGAAGCGTGCGACTTCCTCGAGGGGCCGCTGTGTGGCCGACAGTCCAATGCGCTGCAGGGGCCGGCGGGTGGAAGGCGCTGCAACATCGTCGGATCTCGATCGTCCGTCCGGACGTTTCGGTCGACGCTGTCCGTCAGGGATGGAAGAAGACCTCCATGACGAGCGTAACCATCGTGGCGCGGGCGCCGGGCGATCGAGGGAGGGAGGCGCCCCGGTTCGCAGCGCCTCGAGTCGTTCCAGCGACAGTGCCAGATGGGTGCCCCGCTTGCTCGCCGCCATCGCGTGGATCTCGTCGACGATGACCGTGTCCACCGCCGCGAGCCGTTGGCGTGCGTTCGACGTGAGCAACAGGTACAGCGACTCGGGAGTCGTAATCAGGATGTCGCCGGGCTCCCGCAGAAAGCGCGCACGATCGCGAGCCGGCGTATCGCCCGTTCTCATCGCAATGTCCGGTATCGTCACGGGGACGTTCCGGGTGTGCGCGAGGTCGGCAATGGCGGCCAGCGGACTTCGCAGGCTGCGTTCCACGTCCGCCGCCAGCGCCTTGAGTGGGGAGATGTACAGGACCCGGCAGCGCTCTCCCCGTGCCGGTGTCGGCTCGAAGAGCAGCCGATTGAGACACCAGAGAAAGGCTGCAAGCGTCTTTCCGGCACCCGTTGGTGCCAGGATCAGCGTCGATTCGCCACGCGCGATTGCCGGCCAGCCCCGTAGCTGTGCCGTCGTGGGCCCGGGAAAGACGCCGGAGAACCACTCGCGCACGACTGGATGAAAGAGGGCGAGGCTCACTAACAGAAGTCTAACGAGGCTCCGCCTCGGACCGCCTTGCAAAGAACCATGCTGCCTTTGTCGTTGAGCAAGGGCTGTCGACTCGTATAATCGAAGGAACATGGGTGACGCTGGAGAAGGCCTCGTCGACGCGGAATCCCGCCTCGCCGAGCGCATGGAAGAACGCGAACAAGAACGACGCGCTGCGCGCTTGAAAGGGAAGAGCACCGATCCCGAGCGCGCGCGGCAGCTCGAATCGCTGCGACTCGCGAGGACCGAGATGGAGCGCCAGCTCGGGCTGGCGACGCAAGAAGCCCGGAAGCAGCAGCTGGGCCAGGCGATTGCGGAGATCGATCGCCGCATCGTCGAGTTGTCGAACTGAAACTGGCGGAGGGGTTCCGCCCGCCAGGCGCCACAGCCGAATCGAGTCGTCCACGCACCGGGTCACGACGGTGCTCGTGTCTCTGCACACACGCGAGGTGCCCGAGTCGTCGTGTTCGCCATCGACTATCACGAGGCCACCAAACACCACTTCAACCGGTTTGCCCGCTCGCTCGGCTACCTCGATTGGGCGACCCAGCCGGATCCGTTCAGGCGCTATGCCGGAGCGCCGCAGATCGAGCTGCCGCGGGCGCCGCTGGCCGCCACCGTGCCGTACGACGCCCTCTTCGAGGGTGCCGTGCCGCCAGCCCCCATCGATGAGAGAAGCGTCGGCGAATTCCTGCGCTGCTCGATGGGCTTGTCGGCCTGGAAGGAGTTCCGCGGCAGCCGCTGGGCGCTGCGCGTGAATCCCTCGAGCGGCAACCTCCACCCGACGGAGGCATACATCATCTGGGACGGGCGCGTCTGTCACTACGCTCCTCGAGAGCATGCACTCGAGGAGCGGGCCGTTCTCGACTCCGCTGCGTGGTGCGCGTTCGCCGGCGACGCCCCCGGATTCCTGGTCGCGCTCACGTCCGTGCACTGGCGTGAGGCGTGGAAGTACGGTGAGCGCGCGTTCCGGTATTGCCAGCACGACGTGGGTCACGCGATCGGCGCTGTGCGCCTGGCCGCGGCGCTTCTCGGCTGGAAGCTGGCGCTCCTGACTCGCTGGTCCGATGTGCAGGTGACTGCGGTGCTCGGCCTCGATCGCGCGGCCGACTTCGCGGGTGCCGAGCTCGAAGAAGCCGAATGCATTGCCGTCGTGACTCCCGGGGAGTGCGAAGCTTGGCGTGTCGCCGATCCAATCGTGATGTCACGAGCTGCCGCCAGTGCGACGTGGTTCGGCAAGGCCAACGCCCTCAGTCCCAATCACGTCGAGTGGCCGATCATCGATCGTGTCGCGGCCGCGACACGATGCCCAGGGTCCGATCATCCCCAATCCCAGCGGGTTGCGGGCGTTCGTGCGCATCAGAGCGTCACTGTGCCCAGTAGCCCGGTGGACGCGTCCATGGCTCACGGACCGCTCGCGACCGGTCCTTCGTTTTCGACCCACGCTGTCCCATTGGGCGATGTGCGTCGCGGCGTCGGCGCGCGCGCGGTGATGCTCCAGCGTCGCAGTGCCGTTGCGTTCGATGCGCGTTCGACGTTGCGCAAGGAGTCGGTGCTGGCCATGCTCCAGCGGCTTCGGCCGGGTGGTCCTCCGTGGGACGCGATCGACTGGCCGCCGCACGTGCATCTCGTGCTCTTCGTCCATCGTGTGGACGGTCTCGCGCCGGGCATGTACGCGTTTCTACGAGATCCTGCCGTTCGCGGCGCGTGGGGTGAGGCGATGCGACCCGAGCTCCTGTGGGAACCGGTGGATGCGTCCGACGACCTGTTCCTGCTCGTTCCGGCGGACGTCACCTGGACGGCAAACCGTCTCTCCTGCGACCAGGACATTGCGTCCGACGGGTTCCTGAGTCTCGGGATGCTCGCGCGGTTCGAGGCGTCGCTCCGAGAGCGCGGCGAGTGGTTCTATCGCCAGCTCTTCTGGGAGTGCGGGCTCATCGGGCAGGTCCTGTATCTCGAGGCCGAGGCTGCTGGTGCGCGCAGCACCGGTATCGGGTGCTTCTACGACGATGCCGTGCACGAGGTCCTTGGCCTGACCGGACATGCGTGGCAGAGCTTGTATCACTTCTCGATGGGTGCTCCGGTCGAGGACACGCGGCTCTCGACCAGGCCGGGCTACGACTGGGAAGAGCCCGCTGTCCGCGCGTGATGAACGCGTGAACGACTCCCGCCTGGAAGGCGGGGGGCTCAAACGTGGCACGTGGGACTGAAGCGGCCTGTGAAGAGATCGATCTTGGGCAGTGGCAGGTGCACGGCCCGGCATCGCCGAAGCAAACGTACCGGACGTCGCGTTGTAACGCAGCGGATGGGGCGGTTGCGTTCATTGACGTTTCGGCGACGCTTCTATAGCATGAGCAGGTTTGGGAAACTCTTCACAAGCGTCTCGACAGGCGCTGGAGTTTCGAGCGGGCCTGGGGCCCGCATCGTCCGTCCCGGGTGAGTGATGTCACCGGGATCCAAGGCAGGACCGGATGGATGGCTGGATTGGCATTCTGATATTGATGGGGTTAAGCGTCGGGCTGGCCAGTGTGATGGTCCTGGCCTCCAGCCTGCTGGGCCCACGCAACCCCACCCCGGAGAAACTGGCCCCCTATGAATGCGGCATGCCCGCGGTTGGGGATGCCCGTGAGCGCCAGTCGGTCAAGTTCTATCTCGTGGCGATGATCTTCCTGCTCTTCGATATCGAGATCGCGTTCCTCTTCCCGTGGGCGCTCGCGCTGCGAAGCCTGGGTTGGTTTGGATTCGTGCAGGTAATCACGTTCTTCCTGATTCTCAGCGTCGGCTACATCTACGTCTGGCGCAAGGGCGTGTTCGACTGGGGCCCGCTGCCCCGCGCGGTGCGTCGAACCGTTCCGCAGGGTGCGCCCGGAGTGCCGGGAACGGTGGACACAGAAGGCCGGCTGCATGGCGGCCGGGTTGCCTGAGGAGACATGGCTACGGCTACAGCGACGGCACAGCATCACGACCCCGAGCTGCCGGTTCTGACGACGACCGTCGAGAAGATGGTGCAGTGGGCCCGCCGGTCGGCAATCTGGCCGGTCACGTTCGGCCTGGCGTGCTGCGCCATCGAGATGATGGCGATGGTGACCAGCCGGTACGATGTCTCCCGGTTCGGCGCGGAGGTCTTCCGCGGTTCGCCCCGCCAGGCGGATCTCATGATTGTTGCGGGCCGGCTCTCGCGAAAGATGGCACCCGCACTGCGCCGCATCTACGACCAGATGCCGGAGCCGAAGTGGGTGATCTCGATGGGCGCCTGCGCGTCGGTCGGAGGCGTCTTCGACAACTACGCGCTCGTCCAGGGTGTGGATCAGGTGGTGCCGGTCGATGTCTTCGTCCCCGGCTGTCCGCCGCGCCCCGAATCGCTCATCTACGGCATCGTGCAGCTGCAGCAGAAGATCGACCGGTCGCGGGCGTGACCTCCATGACCGCCTCCGACATCATCGACGCGCTGACCCCGCTCGTTCCGGGCGTCTCGTACGAGGCCGGCCACAGCGTGGACTTCGCGACCGTGTACGTGCCTGCGACGGGGCTGATTGCCACCTGCACGGCGCTCCGCGACAGTCCGCCACTCCGGTTCAACGTGCTCGTCGAGCTGACTGCCGCCGACTACCTCCCTCGGACGCCGCGGTTCGAAGTCGTCTATCACCTGCTGTCGATTCCAAACCGGCTGCGGCTGCGGGTCAAGGTCCGCGCGCCCGATGGCGGGTCGATCCCGACCGTTCAGGGTCTCTGGCCGGCCGCCGGGTGGCTCGAGCGGGAGGTCTACGACATGTTCGGCATCTTCATAGACGGCCATCCGGATCTGCGCCGCTTGCTGATGCCGGAGGACTGGGAGGGGCACCCGGCGCGCAAGGACTACCCGGTCCAGATCCGCAAGGCGGCGCAGACGTATGCTCCGCTCGAGATCAGCGAGGAGCAGTTCAAGGCGAATCTGGAGCGTGATCGCGCCAGGCGCGGGGGGGCGTAGACGGGATTCCAGGACCGGCGCCGTGGCGGGACGCGCGGCGCCGTGGGGGCGCGCTCCTCGGGCGAGTGCTCCTCTCCCTGAAACGTGACTTTTCCCATCGCAGTGTCACCGATGCCAGAGCTTCAGACCGAGACGGCGGAACGTCGCACCGAGATCATGACGGTCAACATGGGGCCCCAGCACCCCAGCACGCACGGCGTGCTGCGGCTCGTGTTGGAGCTCGAAGGGGAGGCCGTCCATTCCGCCCATATCACCATCGGATATCTCCACACCGGCATTGAAAAGACCGCGGAGCAGAAGAAGTGGCAGCAGGTCGTCCCGCTCGTCGAGCGGATGGACTACCTGGGGGCACAATCCAACAGTCTCGCCTACGTGCTCAGCGTCGAGACGCTGCTCGGCTTGGAGATGCCGCAGCGTGTCCGGGACATCCGTGTGCTCATCGCCGAGCTGCAGCGCATTGCCAGCCATCTGGTGTGGCTGGGCACGCACGCGCTCGAGATCGGCGCGGTGTCGATGCTCTTCTATGCGATGCGAGAGCGCGAGCTCCTGATGAACATCAACGAGCTCATCGCGGGCTTCCGCTTCTTCCCGAGCTACTTGCGTGTCGGCGGGCTCCGCGAGGATCTCCCGCGAGGCTTTCACGAGGCCGTGACGGCGTTCCTGGACCGCTTCCCGGCCAAGATCGACGAGTACGAGGGGCTGCTGACGAAGGGGCACGCGTTCCGGTTGCGCACGGAGGGCGTCGGGGCGCTGTCGCAGGAGGAAGCGCTCGGCCTGGGTCTGATGGGACCAATCGCCCGCGCGTGCGGATCCGATTACGACGTGCGCAAGTACTTCCCGTATCTCGGCTACGAGACGTACGACTTCAAGGTGCCCACGGCGACCGAGGGCGACGTCTACGCCCGGTATCTCGTGCGCATGCAGGAGATGCGTCAGAGCGTGAGCATCTGCCGCCAGGCGCTGGCGCGCATCTCCCCGACCGGTCCCTGGGCGTGCGACGATCCGCGGATCGTGCCGCCTCCGAAAGACAAGGTGTACACGGAGATGGAGGCGCTCATCCAGCACTTCCTGATCTATTCGCAGGGGTTCACGGTGCCGGCGGGCGACGCGTACGTGCCGGTCGAGGGACCGCGAGGCGAGCACGGCGCGTACGTCGTGTCGGACGGGACGAACCGCCCCTGGCGCATCAAGATGCGTGCGCCGTCGCTGCTCGCGTGTCAGGCGCTGCCCACGCTCATCGTCGGGGGGTCGGTGGCCGACATCATCGCTGTCATTGGATCCGTGGATGTCGTCATGGGAGATGTGGATCGGTGAGCTTTCATCCCCGAATGGATTACGCGCCGGCGAAGCTCCACAAGTCGGCGCGAACGCTGGTCGACGAGGGGGACCCCTTCGCCTATACCCCCGAGAGCCAGGCGAAGTTCGATCGGCACGTGGCCCGGTATCCGGCGGACCAGCGGAAGTCGGCGATTCTGTACGCGCTGTATCTCGCGCAGGAGCAGCAGGGGTACCTCACGGGTGGCGCCATGCGGCACGTGGCGGCGCAGATTGGCTGCACGGCGGCGGAGGTGGAGGACGTCGTGTCGTACTACACGATGTTCTACACGAAACCGGTCGGCAGGTTCGTGATCAATGTCTGCCGGACGCTGTCCTGTGCGCTCCTCGGCGCCGAGCGCGTCACCGAGGAACTGAGCACCGCCCTCGGGATCGCGCCTGGCGAGACGACGCCCGACGGCATGTTCACGCTCATCGAGGTCGAGTGTCTGGGTGCCTGCGATCGCGCGCCGGTGGTGATGGTGAACGACGACTGGCACGAACGGCTGGCACCCGAGCAGGCGGAACAGTTCCTGACGGATCTCCGTGCGCGCGGCCGGGAATCGCTCTCGGGGTGCTTTCTGCACGTGGAGAAGCAGCGGTGAGCGCCCCGTTCGAGCCCATCCTCACCCGGCACGTGGGCGAGCCAGGGTCGTTCACGCTCGACTTCTACCTGAAACATGCGAGCGGGTACCAGGCGCTCCGGAAGGCGCTGACGATGGTACCCAACGACGTCATCGAGCAGGTGAAAGCCTCGGGACTGCGCGGCCGTGGCGGCGCCGGGTTCCCCACCGGCATGAAATGGCAGTTCGTGCTGAAGGACACGCCCCGGCCGAAGTACATCTGCTGCAACGCGGACGAGAGCGAGCCGGGCACGTTCAAGGACCACGTGCTCATGGAGCGGAACCCGCACCTGCTCATTGAGGGCTGCGCCATCGCGTGCTACGCGATCGGCGCGAAGGTGGCGTACATCTACATTCGCGGCGAGTTCTACCACGTCCAGCAGGTGCTCGAGGCGGAGATCGAGAAGGCCTACGCGGCGGGCTATCTCGGCAGCAACGTGCTGGGCACGGGCTTCGAGTGCGACGTGTACGTGCACCGCGGTGCCGGTGCCTACGAGGCGGGTGAAGAAACCGCGCTCATCGAGTCGCTGGAAGGAAAGCGCGCGCAGCCGCGGCTGAAGCCGCCCTTTCCAGCCGCCGCGGGTCTGTACCAGTGCCCCACGGCCGTCAACAACGTGGAAACGCTCTGCAACGTGCCGCTCATCGTGCTGAACGGTCCGGAGTGGTTCGCGGCGATGGGGCCCGAGAAGAATGGCGGCCCGAAGCTGTATTGCATCAGCGGCCATGTCAGGCGGCCCGGCGTCTATGAAGCGTCGATGCACACCACGCTGCACGACCTCATCCATGATGACCGCTATGCCGGCGGCATTCCCGAAGGCCGGACGATGAAGGCGCTCATTCCGGGCGGATCGTCGGTCCCGTTACTCCTTCCCGATCAGCTCGACACACCGGCGAGCTTCGATCATGTCCAACAGGCCGGGTCGCTCCTCGGGTCGGCCGGGCTCATCGTGCTCGACGACTCCGTGTGCATGGTCTGGCTCGCCATGAACCTGCTGCACTTCTACCGCCACGAATCGTGCGGCAAGTGCACGCCGTGCCGGGAAGGGTGCGACTGGCTGTACAAGCTCCTGCAGCGGGTGGAGAATGGCGGGGGACAGGAGAAGGATCTCGATCTCCTCTACGGAGTCGCGAACAACATCGTCGGCAAGACGCTGTGCGCGTTCGGCGATGCCGCGGCCACGCCCGTGCTGTCGACGCTGAAGCTGTTCAGGCACGAGTTCGAGGCGCACATCCGTGAGGGACGGTGCACGCTGCCCGCGCCGTGGCGCGCGCGGCACCCGGTCCTGGCTGCACACTGAGCCCGTCACGCGAGCATGGACTACATCCTCATCGCCCAGTTCGTCGTGATCGTCATCGCGTTCGCCATGCTGGCGAACTCGGCGGCGGTCATGGTCTACGTGGAGCGCAAGGTCTGCGCCTACATCCAGCAGCGCTACGGGCCGACGCTGGTGGGGCCCGCCGGCCTGCTGCAGCCGCTGGCCGACGTGATCAAGCTGATCATGAAGGAGGAGCTGCGGCCGCGCGCGGCCGACAGGATTCTCTTCACCCTGGCGCCGATGATGGCGGTCATCGCGTCCTTCACGGCGTTTGCCGTCGTTCCCTTCGGCCCCGAAGTGACGTTCTTCGGCCTGCTGGAGGAGCCGGTGCCGCTCAGCGTGTCCGACATCGGCGTCGGCGCGCTGTTCGTGTTCGCCGTGGCGTCGATGGGCGTGTACGGCATCATCATCGCGGGATGGGCGTCCAACAGCAAGTACTCGCTCCTCGGCGCGCTGCGCTCCTCGGCGCAGATGATCAGCTACGAGCTGTCGTTCGCCATGACGATTGCCGCCATGGTGTTGCTCGCCGGCTCGCTCTCCCTCCGGGAGATCGTCGACGCGCAGGCGGGGACCTGGTTCGGCGTGATTCCGCGGTGGAACATCTTCATCGCGCCGCTCGGCTTCATCATCTTCGCGATCTCGGCCGTCGCGGAGACGAACCGGGCGCCGTTCGACTTTCCCGAAGCGGAGCAGGAGCTGGTCGCCGGCTACTTCACCGAGTACAGCTCGATGCGGTTCGCCATGTTCTTCATGGCGGAGTACATCAACATGTTCACCATGTCGGCCATCGTCGTCACGCTGTTTCTCGGCGGCTGGCACGGCCCGTTCCTGCCGGAACAGTTCGGGTTCGTCTGGTGGCTGGTGAAGGTCGGCTTCTTCCTGTTCGTCTATGTGTGGGTCCGCTGGACGCTGCCACGCTACCGGTACGACCAGTTGATGCAGTTCGGGTGGAAATGGCTGCTTCCGGCGGCGCTCGTGAACCTGCTGCTCACCGCGGCCGGAGTCCTCTACTTCAATGCTTGAGACGATCGCGTTCTACGTCCTGGCCGGTGTCGCCATCCTGACCTCGGCACTGGTGATCGGGCAGCGGAATCCCGTGTACAGCGTGCTGCTGCTCATCGGATCCTTCGTCGCGCTCGCGGGGCTCTACGTGCAGCTCGACTCGCCCTTTCTGGCCGTCATCCAGCTCATCGTCTACGCGGGCGCCATCATGGTGCTCTTCCTCTTCGTCGTGATGCTGCTGAATGCCCCGCACGAGGACGCGGCGCCGTGGGATCGGCTGCACCCGCTGCGGCAG
>CAZDLW010000002.1:0-84194 GCA_964505975.1 uncultured Bifidobacteriaceae bacterium
CGTGCTGCTGTTCATCGACAATATCTTCCGCTTCACGCAGGCGGGCTCCGAGGTCTCGGCGCTGCTCGGCCGGATGCCGTCGGCGGTCGGGTATCAGCCGACGTTGCTGACCGAGATGGGCGAACTGCAGGAGCGCATCACGTCCACGAAGAAAGGATCGATCACGTCGGTGCAGGCGATCTACGTGCCCGCGGACGATTACACCGATCCGGCACCGGCGACGACGTTCGCGCATCTCGATGCGACGACGAACCTCTCGCGGCAGATTGCGGAGCTGGGGATCTACCCGGCAGTGGATCCGCTGGCGTCCACGTCGCGAATTCTGGATCCGCAGGTACTGGGCGAGGAGCACTACAACGTGGCACGGTCGGTCAAGCAGACGCTGCAGCGATACAAGGACCTGCAGGACATCATCGCCATCCTGGGTATCGACGAGCTGTCCGAGGACGACAAGCTCACCGTCGCCCGGGCGCGCAAGCTGCAGCGGTTTCTGTCGCAGCCGTTCTTCGTGGCCGAGCAGTTCACCGGGTTCAAGGGCAAGTATGTGTCGATTGGTGACACGGTAAGAGGGTTCAAGGAGATCATCGAGGGGAAACACGACGACTTGCCCGAACAGGCGTTCTACATGGTGGGCCCGATCGAGGAGGCCATGGAGAAGGCAAAGCAGATGAAGGCGGCCTGAGCGGGGTGAAGGCCGGACGCCGGTGATTGGGCGTGCATTGGAAGAAGAGCGCGGCGGGTTGCCGCGCCGCAGGTTATGGCATTACCGACAAAGCTGATGCTGGAGATCGTCACCCCCGATCGCTCGCTGGTGACGGCGCAGGTCGACGAAGTGCAACTGCCCGGAGCCGAGGGGTACTTCGGAGTCCTGCCGGGTCACACGCCGCTCCTGGCAGCACTGCAGGTGGGCGAGCTGTGGTACCGAATCGGACGCGAGACGCACCACGTGGCTGTTGCGTTCGGCTTCGTCGAGGTGCTGCCGGATCGGGTAACCGTGCTGGCGCAGATTGCCGAGCGTGCGGACGAAATCGACGTGGTCAGGGCGCAGGCTGCGAAACGGCGTGCTGAAGAGCGACTTGCGGCCAGAACGCCCGATGTGGATCCCGATCGTGCTCGTATCGCCTTTCTGAAGTCGCTCGTGAGGCTGGACGTCGCCCAGCGCCCGCGGGCGCGTCTCTCGCCGGGGTAGGCCGGAGCAGCTGCAGGGTGTGGTCGAGTGCGCCGAGCGCGACAAAGACGAACACGCGCGTGTAGGCGCGACCAGAGGCACTCCTTGTCCTGCACGTGATGTGCTTGCGAATCTGAAGCGCCTTCTTCGGTACCGCGCCCTCATCCACAGCCTCGTGGCGCGCGAGCTGAAGGCGCGCTACCGCGGGTCCGTTCTCGGCTACTTCTGGTCGATCGTCAATCCACTGCTGCTGCTGTTGATCTACACCTTCGTCTTCACCGTGATGCTTCCCGGCGTCCGCGGCGACGAATTCGAGCCGTACTCGCTGTTCATGTTCTGCGGCATCCTGCCATGGACCTGGTTTTCGTCCTCTCTCCTGACCTCGGCAAACGTCTTCATCACGAACGCCAATCTGATCCGCAAGGTGCTGTTTCCCGCGGAGATACTGCCGATCGTGTCGGTGCTCGCCGGCCTCGTGCATTTCGCGCTCGGGCTGCCGGTCCTGGCGGCGTTTTTCGTGTACTACGGTGTGCCGGTGTCGGCGGTCGACCTGCTCTGGCTGCCGGTCGTCGTGTCCGTGCAGCTGGTCCTGACGCTCGGTCTGGCGTTGCTCGTGTCGGCGCTGACCGTCCACTTCCGCGACATTCGGGATCTGCTGTCGAACATGCTGACGATATGGTTTTTCGCGACGCCCATCATCTACCCGCTGTCGATGACCCCGGAGGGCGCGCGTCTCATCCTCAACCTGAACCCGTTCACCCACCTGGCCGTCGCCTATCAGGAAGTGCTGTTCGTGCCGGGACCGTTCGGCGAGTGGCCGCGACTGCTCGCCGTGGCCGCCGTGGCCGTGGGGGTGTTCACGTTCGGGTATTTCGTCTTCGATCGGTTGCGGGACACGCTCGCGGAGGAGGTGTGAGTGTGCGCCCCCGCCGTCGACAGCGTTGTGGTGGACGGCATGAACGCCATTGAAGTGCGCGACGTCCACAAGGTCTATCGCCGCTACGGCCGGCGCAAGAGCTTTGCCACGTTGAAGAGCGCGCTCTTGTCCGGGCGTGTGCTCGCGGAAATGCGTCCCGATCAGGTGTTCGAGGCGCTCAGAGGCATCTCCTTCGAGGTTGCCGCTGGGAAGACCTTCGGTGTCATCGGACGCAACGGATCGGGCAAGAGCACGCTGTTGAAGCTGCTGGCGGGCATCGGCAAGCCCACGACGGGAACGATTCGTGTGAACGGCCGTGCGTCGGCGCTCATCGAGCTCGGCGCCGGCTTTCATCCCGAGATCTCGGGGCGCGAGAACGTGCTCATCAACGGCATGATGCTGGGTCTGTCCAAGCGCGAAGTCGCCGCGCGCTTCGACGAGATCGTCGCGTTTGCCGAACTGGAGGAATTCATCGAGGCCCCGGTCAAGACGTACTCGTCCGGCATGTACGTGCGTCTGGGGTTCGCCGTGGCCATTCACGTCGATCCCGACGTGCTGTTGGTGGATGAGGTGCTCGCCGTGGGCGACGAAGCGTTCACGCACAAGTGCCTCGACAAGTTCGCCGAGCTTCGACGACAGGGACGGACAGTCCTGCTGGTCACCCACGCGCTCGACCTCGTCACGCGATTCTGCGACGATGCGCTGTGGCTCGATGCCGGGCGGATTCTCGCGCAGGGAGACCCCAAGCGCGTGATCGATGCCTACCTGCTGGATGTGGCTGCGGCGGAGAACCGCGAATTGCACGGTGCCGATGCTCGAGCGGCAGCACACGCCGCTGAAGGTCCTCCGACCAACGGGTCGTCGCACCGGCGCTGGGGATCGCGCGAGGCGGAAATCGTCCACGTGGAGCTGCAGCGGGCCGATGGATCGGTCTCTCACGTCTTTCAATCGGGGGAACCGATGGAGATCGTCGTGGGAGTGCATGCTCACCAACCGCTCCGCGATTTCGTGTTCGGCATCGGTCTGTTCAACGCTGATGGCGTGTGCTGCTACGGCAGCAACACGTCGATCGAAGGTGGCCAGCCCGGGGAGCTGAGGGGGGAGGCCGAGGTGCGTGTCCGCATCGATCGGCTCGACCTCGTTGCCGGCACGTATCGCCTGGACGTGGCCGTGCACCGTGAGAACGGTGTGCCGTACGATTACCACCGCCTCATGTATACGTTTCGCGTGACGTCGCCGGTGAAGGACACGGGCATCTACAGGCCCCAACACCGGTGGACGTTCTCGGGCAACGTCCGCATGCTGGTGGCCCCCCCTGACACCAAGGAGTAGCGCGTACCGAGGTTGCATGGTTCGGAACACCAGCCGTCCGCAAGTGCTGACCTCGAGCCAGGTTGCCGACTTCGTCCAATCCGTGCGGGCGAGCCGCCATACAGTGGTGTTCACCAATGGAGTGTTCGACGTGCTCCACACTGGTCACGTCAGGTATCTGCAGCGCGCCCGGGCGCTCGGAGACGCGCTCGTCGTGGCGGTCAACTCCGATCGGTCCGTGCGTGCCACCAAGGGACCGGACAGACCGATTACTCCGGATCGGGAGCGGGCCGAGGTGCTTGCCGCCCTCGCGTGCGTTGATGCCGTCGTGATTTTCGACGAAGACACACCTTACGGGATCATCGACCGGCTCCAACCGGACGTGCTGGTGAAAGGCGCTGACTGGGGGCCGGACGAGATCGTGGGCCGCGACCTGGTCGAAGCGCGTGGTGGGCGTGTCGCTCGCATTCCGGTCGTGCAGGGGCTCTCGACGACCGAAATCGTGCGTCGTGTCAGGGGAAACGAAACGGGACGCGGCTCCTGACGTGAATGTCGTACGCGTGGTGAGCCTGGCGCGGGGCGCTCATGTTGCGTACACACCCGTCCTGTACAGCGGCCCGTCGCGGGGCGTGGCAGAGACGCTGGTCCTGACGAGTTGCCGTCCCAAGCGTTGGCCCGCCCCGTGCGGGCACCCTCAACTCGCGGAACCCATGTCAAAATAGACAGTTGCTCCGGGCTCGATGACCACCGCTACATCCCTGACCCTTCGGGCACTGTTCAGCCGCGCGGCGTTTGCCGCCGGGCTGGATCGCCTCGGTCCCGTGACGGCCGGGCTCGTACCGGCCGCCAAGGCGCTGGCGGCCGTGGCGAGCGCGAAGGCGGTGGCCGGCCTGACCGTCCTGGTGGTGCCGACGGACCGCGACGTCGAGCACATGACTGCTGATGCCCGCTTCTTCTACGGGGCGCTCGAGGGAGCGTCGGAGACGGACGTCGAGCGAGCGGTACTGCCCTTTCCATCGCTCCAGGTGGACCCTTACCGAGGGATGACACCGCACTTCCGCGTCTCCGCCGCTCGGGCGCGCGCCTTGTATGGGGTGGCCGCACGATCGGCCCACCTGCTCGTGGCATCGGCCGCTGCGTTGTTGCCGCGCGTCAGTCCGCCAGGACGGTTGCTGGCAGCCTCGCACGAGATTCACACCGGTACCGAGATCGCCCCCCAGGATCTGGCAGAGCTGCTCGCGGACGGCGGTTTCACCCGCGAGGATCCGGTGGACGAGCATGGTGCCTTCACGATTCGTGGGGGGATCGTCGACATTTTCCCCGCACACGATGCCGAGCCGGTCCGGGTGGAGTTCGTCGGCGACATCGTGGAGTCGTTGCGCCGCTTCGACCCGGCCACGCAGCGTTCCACCGGCGTGATCGATCAGGTCCTGATCGTTCCTGTACGCGAGCGCTTCGATGTGGAAGACGGCAATGGATACCGAGGTGCGTCGCGACCGACAATCTCGGTCCTGGAGTTCCTGTCCCTCGCTGGCGGTGTCCGGGTGCTCGTGTCGGAGTTCGACCAGGTGGACGAGCAGGCGCGCAGGGTGCGGACCGCCCTCGAGGCGAGTCATGCCGATGCGACGGCACGTGGGCATGTTGCCGTCCCTCCACTGGTCGAGGCCTTCGTCGAGTGGAGCGATCTGCTGCCTCGTCTCGCCGCGGCCGAGCGGTTGGAGGAGTTGGCCATCGATGGGCAACCGGAGGCCGCCCCCGCGAGATATGTCCGATGCCAGCCCGCAATGGACGTTCACGGCCGCATCGGGGATTGGATCGCCGATATCCGGCTGGCGCGTGAACGCGGCGATTCCGTGCTCTTCATCGCGGGGAGCGCGGGTCGTGCCGAACGGACGCTGGAGATCCTGCAGGATTACGAGATTGTCGCCGTCCCCGTAGAACGCTGCGAGGATGCCCATGCCGCGTCCGTGCTCGTGGCGGTGGGCTCCCTCTCACGGGGGTTCCGCCTGGCGGATGCCGCCCTGCAGATCTACGCCGAGACGGACGTCTTCGACGAGGAACGTCGAGCACCCGATCAGCGCCGCAGTCTGACGAAGGCGTTTCTGTCGGATCTCCGGGATTTGCGGGTCGGCGATCTCGTCGTGCACGTGGACCACGGGATCGGCGAGTTCGTAGGACTGAAGCAGCTGAGCACCCGGACCTCTGTGGGAGCCGGCGGTGAATTGCAGGAGTTTCTCGAGCTGCGTTATCACGGCGACGACAAGCTCTTCGTGCCCGTGGAGCGCCTCGATCTCATTCAGAAGTACACCGGCGGTGCCCGCCCGACGGTCGATCGCCTTGGCGGCACCACATGGGAGAAGGCCAAGTCGCGCGTCAAGAAGGCCATGCGCGACATGGCGGAGGAACTGCTGAAGCTCTATGCGCAGCGAAGGTCGATTGCCGGCCACGCCTTTGCACCAGACACCCATTGGCAAGAGGAGTTCGAAAGCGCGTTCCCCTACGAATTGACGCCCGATCAGGCAACGGCGACCGCCGATATCAAGCGCGACATGGAAGCACCTGTGCCCATGGATCGACTGCTGTGCGGGGACGTCGGCTATGGCAAGACCGAGGTGGCCATGCGCGCTGCGTTCAAAGCCGTCATGGATGGGAAGCAGGTGGCCATTCTGGCGCCCACGACCGTCCTGGCCTTTCAGCACATGAAGACGCTGCGCGAGCGCTTCGCAGGGTTCCCGGTTGCCGTCGAGATGGTGAGCCGCTTCCGGACGAAGCAGGAGATAGCGGACGTGCTCGAGGGTCTGCGGGCCGGCAAGGCGGACATCATCGTCGGCACCCACCGGCTCTTGTCCAGGGACGTGCACTTCAAGGACCTTGGCCTGCTCGTTGTGGACGAGGAGCAGCGGTTCGGTGTCGCCCACAAAGAGCGCATCAAGCAGATGCGTAAGAAGGTGGACGTCCTGACAATGACCGCGACGCCCATTCCGAGGACGTTGAACATGTCGCTCGTGGGCATTCGCGACATGTCGATCATCGAGACCCCACCGAAGGACAGGCTCTCAATCCAGACCAACGTCGTCAAGTTCGACGCTCCCGTCATCGAGCGGGCGATTCGAAACGAACTGGCGCGCGGCGGGCAGATATATTTCGTGCACAACCGGGTCGAGTCGATATTTTCGATCGGCAGCTTGCTTCAACGCCTCGTGCCCGAAGCCCGTATCGTGGTCGGGCATGGACAAATGGAGGAGGATGCGCTGGAACGGGCCATGTTGGGGTTCGTCGAGCGCAAGTACGACGTCCTGCTTGCCACCACGATCGTCGAAAACGGGCTGGACATTCCCAACGCGAACACCATCATCATCAACCGCGCAGACCGGTATGGCCTGTCCCAGTTGTACCAGCTGCGAGGCCGCGTGGGACGCTCGGATCGGGCCGCGTATGCGTATCTCCTGATCCCGCCGCAGGAGTCGTTGTCGCCGGTCGCTCGGAAGCGCCTCGCGGCGATTCGTGAGTTCAGCGATCTCGGCAGCGGCTTTCGGGTGGCCGCGCTGGACCTCGAGATCCGTGGCGCGGGCAACCTGCTGGGTGGCGAGCAGAGCGGCCACATCGATGCGGTCGGGTTCGAGATGTACATGAAGTTGCTCGAGGAGACGGTCCGCGAGCTGAAGGGCGAAGAGCTCGAGGACGATCGTCGGGCGGCCGTGAACCTCGGCGTGGATCTCAAGATCGACGAGCGCTATGTCCCGGACATGAACCAGCGGCTCATGGTGTACCGGAAAATCGCTGCCGCCAGAACGCCCCAGGAGCTCGATACAGCCGTTGGCGAGATCCGCGACCGTTACGGGGTGCCGCCGCCGTCATTCCTGAATCTTGCCGAGTACGGTCGGATCCGCATCATGGCCGACCGACTCGGTGTGGAGGCCATCGACCGGAACGGACGGCTCATCGTCATCAGGTTCCGGCCCAGCGCGAACGTGGACCCGGTGCGGCTCGTGAAGGTGGTGAGCACCTGGCCAGGAACCATGCTCGTTCCACCAGTGTCCCTCAAACTGGATCTCGAAGCCGTGCCCGACCCGCCAGCGCGCGCGCGACGTTCTGGAGCGGGCGGTGACCGCACACATGCGGGAAGCAGCTGGTGGACAACGCGCGCCACAGCGGGGCACGTGAGCCCGGGGTTCTCGAAGGCCGAGATCTTACGCAGACCTCAGGAGGACCCGAGGGCGGAAGGGGGGATGTTCGAGCGGCTGGGAGGATTGCTGGGCGCTCTTGGCCAGTGACGTGCGGCCACGGATGGAGGCGCCGCATGACGCTGGGGTAAGATACTGACGTCCAAGGAATTGTTATGTTCAAGCGAGGCCGAGTCGGCGTCGGAGTGTTGTTCGTCGTTGGGGTGCTCTTGCTGCCGCTTTCGAGGAGTGTGAGTGCTCAGACTGAGATTCTCGAGCAGGTGCTCGTCCGGGTGAATGGGGAAATCATCACCAAGAGCGAGTTCGAGAGCCGACAGGTGTCCGAGCTGCGCCAGCGTCCCGAGCTGGCCGGTGCGGCGCTTGGAGGCCTCGAGTTGCAGCGGGCGATTGCCGAGATTACGCCGGAGCTCATTCTCGAGGTCGTGGACGAGATGCTGCTCGTGCAGCGGGGCCGCGAACAGGGCTGGGCGCTTGGTGACGAGCAGTTCAATCAGATTGTCACGAACATCAAGACCGCGAACAACCTCGAGGATGAGGAACGCTTCCGGGAAGCCCTCCGCCAGGAGGGCATGTCGATGGCGGACCTGCGCCGCAACCTCGAACGGCAGATGCTGGCCTCACAGGTCCAGCGGCAGGAAGTCTTCGACAAGGTGAGCGTGAACGAGGAAGAATCGCGCCAATATTACCAGTCCCACCAAGCGGAGTTCACGACGCCCTCGGAGATCACGCTGCGGGAGATTTTTTTGGAGGTTCCGACGACCGACCGGGGCGTGAACGTGGCGGTGGACGACGAAGTCAGGGCGGTGGCGGGGGAGTTGCACAAGAGACTGCAGGCCGGGGAGCCCTTCCCCCGCCTGGCCGGCGAGTATTCGGCGGCGCCATCGAAAGCGAATGGAGGTCTCATTGGCCCGCTGAGCAGCGAGGACCTGGCGCCGCAGCTCCGGACCATGCTCGACGCCATGCGAGTGGGCGATGTAACCGACGTGCTCCGCACACCCCGCGGCTATCAGATCCTGAAACTCGAGTCGCGTACCGACACCATCGTGCGTTCGTTCGATGACGCGCGCAACGACATCAGCCGGCGGGTGGCCGAGCAGAAGGCCACCGGTGAGCTGCTGAAGTACCTCGACCGGCTGCGCGAACAGGCCTCCATCGTCTGGCGGAACGATGAGTTGAAGAAGGCGTACGACCAGGCATTGTCGAAGCGGCGTCAGACCGAGATGAAGACGGAATAGCGCATGGTTGTCCGACAGCCAGAGCGCCCTCGACTGGAGCAGCCCGCACGTCAGACAGGACCGGAGTGGTTTGCGCTGTGGACGCGGTCGCGCCACGAACAGGTCGTGCGCGAGCAGCTCGAGCAGAAGAACATCGAGACCTTTCTCCCCACGATCGCCCGCTGGAGCCGCTGGAAGGATCGCAAGAAGCGAATCGAGTGGCCGTTGTTTCCAGGATACTGTTTCGCGCGCTTCGTGGGGCGAGATCGGCTGCCTGTGCTCACGTGCACCGGGATTGTCACGATTGTGTCGGTTGAAGGAGAGCCCGCACCGATTCCTGAGCACGAGATCGAGAGTATCCGGCGCCTCGTCCAGAGCGAGCTGGCCTTCGACCCCTGCCCGATGATCAAGGAGGGCATGCTGGTTGAGGTCGTTCACGGCCCGTTGAAGGGAGTGATCGGCCGTTTGGTGCGGAAGAACGAGAAGGCGCGGTTGGTCTTGTCGGTGGATTTGATTGGACAGGCGGTCAGTGTCGAGGTCGACGCCGCCGACGTGCGGGCGTATTGAAGGCCTGGAGCCACGCGAACTGGTCATGAAGATTGGCAGCGTCGAGTTGGAGACCCCGTTTGCGGTGGCACCGATGGCCGGAATGACGGACACCTCGTTTCGGCGATTGGTCAAGCGTCATGGGGGCTGTGGACTGGTCGTCACCGAGATGGTGTCGTCCGAGGGTCTCGTGCGCGGCATCGACCGGACATTGGAGTACGCGGAGTACACCGAAGAAGAGCGTCCTGTATCCATCCAGATCTTCGGTGGCAATCCCGAGACGATGGCGGCAGCCGCCGTCGTCGTCGAAGGCATGGGCGCCGACATTGTCGATGTCAACATGGGCTGCCCGGTGCCGAAGATCTCCAGGCACAACGCCGGATGCAGTCTCATGCGCGAACCGAAGCACGCCGCCAGCGTCGTGGCAGCGATGGCGAAGGCTGTGAAGATTCCGGTGACTGTCAAGATGCGGGCCGGGTGGAACGACGGTTCGCTAAATGCGCCGGAGCTGGCGCAGATGGTTCAGGACGCGGGTGCCGCAGCCGTCAGCATCCACGGCCGAACTGCCGAGCAGGCCTATTCCGGCCGCGCGGACTGGGATCTGGTCGCGCACGTGGCCGAGACGCTTCGAATCCCGGTCTTTGGGAGTGGAGACTGCATTGAACCCGGTCAGGTGGTCGAGAAGTTGAACTGCGTATCGCCCGTCCGCCGCACAACGCCCAGTCCAGCCGGTGGCGGCGTTCTCGTGGGGCGCGGCGTACTCCGCAATCCGTGGATACTCGCGCAGGCCGCCGATCTCGCCGCCGGCCGTGCGCCGCGCACGGTGACGCAGCGGGATCGTGCCCGGTTCTTACTCGAGTACATCGACCTGCTGCTCAACGAACGGATAGACGAGGCGGAGGGGTTCCGACACACAGCCGTCCTTACCGGCCTCGAGCCGGGGTCGAGCCGTGCGTCTGATGAGCCGGCTGACGCCTTCCGGACGGGGTCGGTATGTACGCCAGCGCGTGTTGCCGTGGGGCGTCAGCGCTGGGTGATCAACAAGCTTCGCGCCCTGTGCGCCTGGTACTCCAAAGGGCTCGTCGACGGCTCTCATCTTCGCGTACGCGTGAACGCCGCGCAGAGCATCGCTGAACTGCGGGAAATCATCGATGAGTTCTTCGTGTACAGCGAAACTGCCTCTGCCGTCGGGCTCGCCTGACCCTTCCCTGTGCCTCGTGCGCCCGGCCCTACAGGCTGGGCGCGAACCTCCGATACAACATTTCAGGCCACTTCACCGCAACTGAATGGCTGGCGTCGTGCCCGGGCGAACCGCCACCTTCGCGGCACGTGCCATCTCAGGAGTAGACAAGATGACGCCTCGCCGGCGCCAGCATGGGAGTGCCCGATCCCAAGCCATGCAGGAAGCCCTGCGGGCCCTGCGGGCCGCGATCGCGCAGCCCGGCGGTGTCCTGATCACGGGTGAACCGGGCAGCGGCCACGAGGTGTTCGCGCGCGCGGTCCACCTGGGCGCGCGCCTGCACTCGGATGTGCCGGTCGAGCACCTGATCAGGCAGTCGATGCGAGCCGTCGCCGATCCCGGGTTCGTGGTCGTGGAGTGCACCGAGGGCGACGCCCTGGACGAGCGCCTGTTTGGTGGGATGGACGCAGGCGCCAGCGGCTGCGAAGCTGTTGCCGAACGAGTGACTGAGAAGTCCGCGTTCAGCCTGGCACTCGGCGGCACACTTCTCGTCAGGCATGTGTCGGAGATGCCCTCCTCCGTTCGGGCACGCCTGGCTCGTATGCTGCGGAGCGGACATGTGTGCGTGCATCGTCGCGACGGAATGTCGAATCTGAGGGGCGTCGACGTACGGGTCATTGCAACACTGGAGACTGGTCACGGCAGGATTGCTCCGGAGCTCTCTCCATACCTGTCGCAGGCGGTGATCGAGGTGCCGCCGCTTCATCGGAGGCGCGAGGATATTCCCGCTCTCGTTCAGGTGCTGGCGGCGGACCTGTGCGATGCACGCAAGCTGGCCCGAAAAGTCGTGTCCGCGCAGGCCGTCGAGCTGCTGGCGGCATTGCCGTGGCGCGGCAACATCCGGGAACTGGTCGGGTTTCTGCGTCCGCTCGTCGAGAAGGTGCCCGGCAAGCTGATACGCCTTGCCGATGTGCTCTCGCACGTCCGGTTGGATGGACCGCACGACGCATTCATTGACGGCGGCACGTTGAAGGAAGCGCGTCGTCGCTTCGAGCGCGAGTACGTGATGCGCGTGATCGATCAGCACCGTGGCCGCATGTCCGAAGCGGCGAAGGCGCTGGGCATTCAGCGGACGAATCTGTATCGCAAGGTTCGGCAGCTCTCTGTCTCGCGTCAGCTTACTGTGCCTGGGCACAGCGACCGAACCGCCGACGCGTAAAGAGGCCCGCCGAGGCAGCAGCGTCGCTGGCGCTCGGCAGTGGGCACCCGCACCCCCCTGCTACAATTGGCGCGGAGGCACGACGTGGCCGGAGCCGTGAAGAATCCGCTGCCCAGCAGGCGCGGCGAGCCCGTCTGGGAGCTCGCACTGCTGTATCCCCCCCAGGGCCTGTGGGACGAGGGCGACTACCTGGGCCTCGACACGAACCAGCTCATAGAGTTCACCGGCGGCAATCTGGAATTTCTGCCGATGCCCACGGATGAACACCAGACCATCGTCGATCGGCTGGTCGACATGTTGAAGGCGTACATCGCAAAGCATGGCGCCGGCCTCGTGCGCTACGCGCCCATGCGCCTGAAGGTCGCCGAGGGCAAGTACCGCGAGCCGGACATCATGTACCTGCACGACGCCGATGACCCCCGCCGGCGCAATGACGCCTGGACCGGCGCCGATGCAGTCTTCGAGGTCGTCAGCGAGGGTGGCGAGAATCGTCGACGCGACATCGAGCTCAAGCCAGCGCTCTATGCGGCCGCCGGCATCCCCGAATACTGGATTGTGGACCCGGAGCTCCGGGAGATTCGCGTGCTGGCCCTTGCAGGCCATAGCTACGTGGAACACTCCGTCGCGCGGCCGGACCAGGTCGCGGAGTCGCGCCTGCTGACGGGATTCAGTGCCGCCGCGGCCGACCTGTTTCGAAACATCAAGCGTTAGCGTGACCTGCCGCCAGATCGTGGGTTCCACGCGTCAACGCCGGTTCCAGATGGTGCCGCGTCGTGATCGCGCATGTCCGACGACCCCATGAATGCCAGGAGCAGTACTGCTCTCATCCGGGGACATCGCAACGATCGGGAGCGTTCCAGGGTCTGGTCCAGCGTGAGCACGGCTCGAGTGAACGGGTAGACGTTACGTCGCAGAACAGGCAGCCACGCGGTCGTTACAACGAACGGGGACGTACCGGCCACGACCACGGCAGGCGCAACCCATCGTCGCCCTCCGCACACGCTACTCCGGGCGTGGATCCGCTCGCTCATCGCGGGCGCAGAATCGAATAACAGGGCCACCGATGTCCTTGCAGACAGCCGCCACAGTTGCATATCCTCTCGCATTCGTTTCTCGTACATAGGCGGTGAGAATTTGTTGTCCAAGCGTGTCACGCCCACTCAGGAGAATCACATGGCAACTGCTGTATCGACGGCCACACGTCGTGTGGGATTCCTCCTGGCCGGAAGCTATGTGGTCCTGGCAGTGAGCGGTCCGATGAACCCCCTGCTGTCTGATCCGTTCGTCTTCCTCCTGTACCTCGTCGGCATGATCGGGCTCGGCCTCACGACCATCACGTACGGGGTGACGCGCGGCTGGCCACCGGAGATCGACGGGGTGCTCCCTGGCACCGGCGAAGCCGATCGCAAGCGCCAGGACGGCTGAAAACATCGACTGAGCGGTGCTCCGGCTGTCGCACATCCGTCGCATCCGCGAGAACATTCGACGTGGCGAGATCCGGCACGGCCGGCGCGCTGGCGTGGCCCGCATCACGCGGCCCGTTCGTGCGCCGAGGAGACAGACCGGTGGAGATTGAGGAGATTGCAGGCACGTGGCAACCGTGGCAGCCGCTGCTGATCATCGGGTTGTACATCGTGGTCGTACTCGGGATCGCTCTCGCAGCCCGCCGCAAGCAGGTCGACAAGTCCGCGCACGACTTCTTCGTCACCAACTGGAAGACCGGCTGGGTGGGCATCTCTTTTTCCATTGCGGCCACCTCCGGCTCTGCGGGCTTCGTGATGGGCACGATCGGCGTGTTCTACACCAATCCGCCCGCATTGAGCGGGTACGTCTTCGGGATGCTCTTTGCGCCGCTCATCCTCTGGTTCGTCGGCCGCCGGCTCTGGCCACTCGGCCGTCGTGACGGGTTCATCACGTACACCGATTTCATCGGGGACTTCTACCAATCGGAACGATTGCGGGTGGTCGTGTCGGTTCTCGTGGTCACCTTCTTCGCCCCGTACTTCGCCGTGAACCTCATGGCGCCCGGTCTGCTGCTGCAGGCGCTGACGGGCGGCGCCATTCCTTACTGGGCGGGTGTTCTGTTGATGGCGGTGATCGGCACCGGGTACGTGTTGCTGGGCGGCATGCGAGCCGTGATCTGGACGGACATCGCGCAGGCGCTCGTCATCTACATCACGTTCCTCACGCTCATTCCGGTGGTCGTCTATGCGGCAGGCGGTGTCGACGGTATCGTTGCGTCCATCCCGGCACAGTCCCTGACCTACGATTTCAGCTGGAACATGTGGATGCTGGTCATCTCCTGGATGGTGCTGTTGGGCCTGATGCAGCCGTCGAATCCTGACCGCGCGTTCCGACTCCTGGCGGCGAACTCGCTGGCGACGATTCAGCGCGGCGCGATCGCCTCGTGCGTCCTCCTGGGCCTTTCCGCCACCATCGCGATGAGTCTGGCCTGGACCTTCCGCGCGCTGCTCCCGGGAGTGGGGAACCCCGATCTCGTGATGCCCTTGGGGATTGCACAGCATGCGATGTACCTCATGCCGCTCTTCATCGTGGCCGTCTGGGCGGGAGGGATGTCCACGTTGGATTCCGGACTGATGGCCTGTACCGCGATGCTCACGCAGGACGTGTACAAGCGCAACATCAACCCGGAGGCGACTTCGGCCCGTGTGATGATGCTGTCGCGGATCCTCGTCGTGCTGTTCGGCGTTTTCGCGACATTCGTAGCGCTCGCCGAACCGCCCTTCCTCTGGTACTTGATTGGGGCTGCGGGTGGGGTGGCGATGCAGTGGCTTCCGGCGATGCTGTTTGGCCTGTACTGGAGGCGAGCGAACGCGCCGGCGGCATGGGCGGGCATCATGAGCGGCATGGCCGTTACGGTCCTCTTCCAGTACGTGTTCACCTCACCGTGGCCAGGTCCCGGTGGTCCCGCGATCATGGGGTTCGGCGTGCAGTTGCCGCTGTACGTGACCGTCGCCCTGCTCACGAGACCCCAGCCGGAGGCACATCTCGAGCGGTACCAGGGAATCTTCCGCAAAGCTGAGCCGGCATTGCCACGCGCCAGCGGCGCGGCGGCCCGGCAGGAAAGCCCGCTCACGTGACGTGACACGCAGCGATTGGTGCAGCAACTGTGTGCGGCAGCCAGGAGCAACGCAGCCTGGCCCGGTTTCGCCTGTCTGAGTTGCAGCAGCGCTGCTGCCGCACGGTCGCGCAGCCCTCGACACACCGGAACGACGCGCGGGGCAGAGCGTACCTGCATCGGGTCATTGACACGGCGGGATCGCCAAGCCAGAATCTGCGTCTTCTGCAGGCGGGCGGCGGGATCCGGGAGCAGGAGCTCAGCAGTGCCAGGCAGACTCTCCAGCAGGCGGCGAACGAGCGGGAGCGCCTGGCGGGACACGCCGCCGTGCGCGGTCCGCCGCACGTTCGACGGTTTCGATGCTGGTCGACATTCGACCGCGAGGTGCCCTCATGAGAACGGTAATCCGAATGTATGCGATGGCGGCGCTGCTGCTGGTGCCATCGACGGCGTGGTCTCAATCCGCGGCCATTCTCGGTACGGTTACGGATGCCACCGGCGGTGCGCTTCCGGGCGTGCTCGTGGAAGTCACGAGTCCCGCGCTCATCGAGGGGATGCGGACGGCGGTGACCGACGAACGGGGCACGTACCGGTTCATCGAGCTGAGGCCCGGAACCTATGACGTGACCTTTGCGCTGCAGGGATTCACCACTGAGCGGCGGCAGGGAGTGGTGCTGACCACCGGGTTCACCGCAACCGTCAACAGCACCCTGCAAATCGGTACGTTCGAGGAGAACGTGGTCGTCACGCGGCAGGCGTCGCAGGTCGACACGGTGAGCAGCGCCGTGCAGACGGTCCTCAGCCAGGAAACGTTGAACGCGCTGCCGCTCGGCCAGAGCCTCGGCATGGTACGGTCGCTGCTGCCGGGTGCCACGGCCGCCGCCAACGCCCAGGACGTGGGCGGAAACCAGGGTGAGTCCACGCAGGGCTTCAGCGTACACGGGAGCCGCGCAGGCGATTTTCAGCAGTATCGCGACGGCATGCTCACCAACTCGCTCATCGCCGCCGGCAACTGGGTCTCCAGCCAGAACCTGGCCACCGTCGCGGAGGTCGTCGTCACGTCGGGCGGCTTCGGCGCGCTGGCGCAGACCGGCGGCGGCATCGTCAACATCGTCCAGCGGGAGGGCGGCAACACGTTCGGAGGCACGTTCCAGGGGGACTTTGCCACCCGACATCTGCAGTCGAGCAATCTGACCGACGCGCTGCGGGCGCGCAACGCCCGGACGGAGGCCGAGATCAGGCAGCGATACGACGTGGGCGGGGGCGTCGGAGGCCCCATCCTCCGCAGCAAGCTGTGGTTCTACGCCGGCGTGCGCCGCTGGGAAACGTCATCGTACCAGCCGAACAACTATTTCAACGCCACGCAAGGCACCATGCTCTACATGCCGGACCTGAACCGGCCTGCGTACGACCTCGCCTACTACACCGAGGTCAACGCCAAGCTCACGTGGCAGGCCACACAGAAGCAGAAGGTGACGTTCACGTACGTCACGGAGCGGAACTGTAACTGCTTCTTCCAGATCAACACGGGCACGCTGGCGCCGGAGGCGGCCGGCAGCAACCTGTACGATCCCAACTATCGGATTCAGAGCACGTGGACGTATCCCCTGAGCAATCGGCTCCTCCTATGGGCAGGCATCACCCACCAGTTCAATCGGGCGAATCGCATGACGGAAGGAGATGGTCTGGAATCGCATCGGTCGATCCTCGAGCTGTCGAACAACTACCGCTACAACGCGCCGGGCTCGAGCCTCATCCTGCCGTTCTCGTGGGGCACGCAGGACAGCCTGCAGTCGAACCAGAACTTCTCGCTCTCGTACACGCCGGGCCGCCATCTCTTCAAGGTCGGTTTCACCACGATACAGGGCATCCAGGAGAAGGATTCGCGGATTGCCGACTCCATGACGTTCACCTTCCGGAGCGGCGTGCCCCAGTCGATCACGCTCTGGGCGACGCCGTACTACTGGAAGAACCGAGTGGACTACTACTCCGTGTACGCAGAAGATCAGTGGACGTTCGACCGGCTGACGCTGAACCTGGGCCTCCGGTATGACGGCCTTCGCGGAAGTGTCCCGGCGCAGGAGCTTCCCGCCGGCCCGTTCGTGCCGGCCCGAAGCTTTGACCCAGTGAGGAACACGCCGAGCTTCAATGACCTGAACCCACGTCTGGGTGGGGCGCTGGACGTCTTCGGCACAGGTCGCACCGCACTCAAGGGCTCGGTTTCGCGCACCGTTGTCTTCCAGGCTCCTGGAGGGTTGACCCAGGCGAACAACCCGGTCAACGCCATGGTGACGAGTGCGACGCGCACATGGAACGACGTGAATGCCGATTACGTACCGCAGGAGAGCGAGCTCGGTCCGCTCTCGAACGCCAACTTCGGTGACATCGTGCGTAACACGTTCTACGACGACGATGTGATCAGGGGATGGCACAACCGAGAGTACAGCTGGCAGGTATCCGCGTCGATCGCGCACGAGTTCAGCCGCCGTTTGTCCGCTGTCTTCTCCTATCATCGGACGTGGTACGGCAATTTCACCGTCACGCGCAACCAGGCCGTCGATCCCTCCACCGACTTCGCGCCCTATTGCGTAACGGCTCCAGCCGATTCCCGACTACCGGTGAGCGGCCAGGAGATCTGCGGCCTGTACGACGTGAACCCCAACAGGTTCGGCCAGGTGAGCAACCTCGTGATGCCCACATCGCAGTTTGGGGATCAGAGCGAGGTCTACAACGGTATCTCGCTCTCGCTCACGGGCACCGCCAGGGGCTTGTTCTATGGTGGAGGCGTCAGCACCGGCGCCACGACGACCGAGGCCTGTTTCATCGTCAACTCGCCGCAGGATCTCTACCAGTGCCGGAACGAGCAATCCTGGTACGCGAGGACGCAGTTCAAGGGGCACCTGGTGGCGCCGCTGCCCGGCCAGTTCCAGGTGAGCGGCGTGCTGCAGGTGCTCCCCTCCATTCCGTTGCTCGCCAACTACGTCGTTGGCAACGCGCAGGTCGCCGCGTCGCTCGGGCGGAACCTGTCGGGCGGAGCCACTGCGACGCGCACCATTCCGTTGATTCAGAACAACAACCAGTTCGCCGAGGGCTGGAACCACCAGGTCGACTTCCGGGTGTCCCGCGCCTTCAACCTCGGCGCGGGTGTGCGTTTGCATCCGGAGCTGGCCGTGTTCAACCTCTTCAATGCGAACGCGGTCCTTGGCACGGTGAACACGTATGGAGCGCTCTGGCAGAATGTCACGACCGTGCTCGGCTCGCGCGTGGTGAAGTTTGGCGCGCAGCTGCACTTCTGACAGCGGTGTGGGACGTCGCATTCATGGTGGAGACCAAGTCATGTGGCATATGCGAATGATGGCCCTCGCGGGCGGCGCCCTCGCGGGAGCGACACTGGTGCTGGTGTTGCTCCAGTCACCGGCGGGCGCGCAGTCGGAGACCTGTCCCGGCGGGCGGTTCCTGCTGCTGACGAACGGACGCATCCACACGATGGACGCGCAGCGATCCGTCGTCTCGCGCGTGCGGATCGCGAACGGGAGGTTCGTCGAGGTGGGCGACGCCGCCAGCGACGCGGGCGGCTGCACTGACACGATCGACCTGCGCGGGCGCACGGTCGTCCCCGGGATGATCGATAACCACTTCCACGTGCAGCTGGTGGGGAGCCGGCCCGGGTACGAGACGCGCACGATCGAGACGGCGTTCTCGATCGCGGACGTGCAGCAAATCGTTCGCGAGCGGGCGCAAGAGGTTCCCGAGGGCGCCTTCATCACGGCGATCGGCGGGCTGCAGCCCCGGCAATTCGCGGAGAACCGCCTGCCGACGCTGGCGGAACTGGACGCGGCGGCGCCGCGCCATGCCGTATACATCCATTCCGGGTTCAACGGCCCCGCCGTGACGAACACGCTCGGCCGGAAGTTCTTCGACAGCAAAGGCGTGCCGGTGGGGGCGGACGGTTCCATCGCGCAGAACGACCCGACATGGGACGCGCTGGATGCGCTGCGCTCGGTCTGGACGCACGAGGATACCAAGCGGACGATGCAGCAGGTGTTCAGCTATTTCAACAGCGTGGGGCTGACGACGGTGCACTCGGTGCTGGGATCGCAGGAGCGCGGGCCAGCCCAGTACTTCGGGACGCGCGAACAACGGCCGATGATGGATCTGATGCGGGAGGACAAGCTCACGCTGCGGCTGCGGTTGTACTTCAATACCGGCCCACGCGTGGACGGCAAGCCGGGGAACGGCACGGTGCGGGAGTTGGTCGATCACCAGCTGCCCGATCTCGGCAACGATATGGTGAAGGTGGCCGGCCTTGGCGAGCACATCGTGGACTGGCCGCTCGAGGGAGCGGTGCCGCTCGGGGAAGAGTATTACGAGTCGGTGCGGTTGCTGGCCGAGCGCGGGTGGCAACTGATGGAACACAGCTTCAACGACACGAACCACCGGACCCGTGCCGATATCTGGGAGCGGGTGCACCGCGAGGTTCCGATTACCGGCCTTCGCTGGTCCATCGACCACGTGTCGAGCATCGAGCCGGCGACCATCGAGCGGATGAAGAAACTGGGCGTCGGCGTGCGGGCTCACGGGTGGCGCGTGCTGGGCGGTGCGCCGGGGCCGCAACCGGCCGGCCCTCCCTACCGGCAGCTCCTGGACAGCGGAATTCGCGTGGGAACCGGGCTGGATGGCGCACAGGCGGCGCCGATCAACCCGTGGCTGAACGTGTACTACATGGTGACCGGACGCAACGTGCGTGGGGAGCTGATCAATGACGGGCAGCAGATCTCGCGGGGGGAGGCGGTCTGGCTGTACACGGGCGCGAACGGCTGGTTTTCCCGTGAGGAGCACACGCTCGGCACGATCGAGCCGGGCCGGCACGCGGATCTCGTGGTGTTGAGTGCAAACGTGTTCGATCCGCAGGCGGTGCCCGACGAGGAGATCCGGCGCGTCCGCTCGGTGATGACCCTGCTGGGCGGAAGAATCGTGTACGGCAACGCCGAGGCGCTGCGGTAAACCACGGGTCTCCTCGGGCGCCAGAGGACAGATATGGCACTCCGCCTCGCCTGCGATCTCGACGGCACGCTGGCCGACATGGAGAAGGCCTTACAGCAGGAAGCCGAGCGTCTGTTCGGGCCTGATGTCGATCTGCGGGCGCGCGGGCACGTAGTGGCGGAGCGTGACGACGAAGGAGGGCACTTTCGGGCGGCGCCCGCCGACTCGGGGTCTCCCAGTGAGACGGAGTCCTCGTCCGATCAGGAGGGAGCGAGGCCACCGGCTGTCGAGTCACCTCATGCGCCCAGAAGGGCTTTGACGGACTCGCAACTTCGTTCGCTCTGGGCGCACGTCCGGGGGCTGGAGAACTTCTGGACGACGCTCGATGAGATCGAGCCAGGAGTCGTGGCGCATCTGGCTCGGCTGGCGGCGGCGCACCGCTGGGAGGTGCTGTTCGTGACGCAGCGCCCATCGACAAATGGCGACACCGCGCAGCGGCAGTCGCAGCAGTGGCTCGTGCGGCATGGGTTCGAGTATCCCTCCGTCTATGTGATGAACGGTTCGCGCGGCAGATTGGCGGATGCGCTGGGACTGCATGCCGTCGTGGACGATCGCACTGAAAACTGCCTCGACGTGAAGACCGACTCGCGCGCGCGGCCCTTGCTGGTCTGGCGAGACGCCCCGGAAGCCGTGCCGCCGGCCCTCCCTGGTTTGGGGATCGACGTCGTCTTTTCGATGACCGACGCGTTGAGTGCCCTCGAAGCCATGACGCACACGATGAACAGGCCGGGCGGCTTGTTCGCCCGGATACGCCAGAAGATTGGTGCCTGGTAGCGCAACCTCCGACAAGCACCTCACCGCCCGTGACTGATATCGACGCTCAGTGGAGGACTGACGAGCACCGGCGCGGAGCACGCCGCGAACAGGGAGCTGCGACTCGATGATACCCGCGAGAGAAGGCCCGGGCCCCAGATGGCGAAGACCGGCAGAATCCTCGTAACCGGTGGCGCGGGATTCATCGGCAGCCACCTGGTCGACGCCTTGCTGACGGAGGGGTGGCAGGTGGAGGTGGTCGACAATTTCGATCCCTTCTATGACGTGTCGACCAAGGAAGCCAACATCGCTTCGCATCGCCACCGCCCTGCGTACGCGTTGGTGAACGTGGACATCGCCGACTCTGACGCTCTCCGCGCACGCGTGTCGGGCACCTTCGACGCGGTGGTGCACCTGGCGGCCAGGGCCGGCGTGCGTCCATCCATCGCCGATCCGCTCGCTTACCAACGTACGAATGTCAACGGGACCCAGAATCTGCTGGAGCTCGCTCGCGAGCGGGGCGTGCCGCGTTTCGTCTTTGCGTCCTCCAGTAGCGTCTACGGGATCAACCCGCGCGTGCCATGGAGTGAAGACGACCACGTGCTCAGACCCATCAGTCCGTACGCGAGCACCAAGGTAAGCGGCGAGCTGCTCGGCCATGTGTATGCACACTTGTACGGGATCCGGTTCATCGGTCTGCGATTCTTCACGGTGTACGGGCCTCGTCAACGGCCGGACCTCGCCATTCACGCGTTTGCGAAGCGGATGCTCGCAGGACGACCCATTCCGGTGTTCGGGGACGGAAGCACCAGGCGCGACTACACGTTCATCGACGACATCATCGTCGGGCTGCGGCGTGCCATCGACTACGACGGCTCCGGCTACGAGATTGTGAATCTGGGAAACAATCGGACGGTGAGTCTGAGCGAAATGGTCGCGCAGCTCGAACGGGCACTCGGCGTCGCCGCCATTGTCGATCGACTCCCCGAGCAGCCCGGCGACGTGCCGCAGACATGGGCGCGCATCGACAAGGCCCGTGCGCTGTTTGATTATCGACCGCAGACGACGTTCGAGGAGGGACTAGCCGAGTTCGTCGAATGGCTTCGCTCGACAGGCAGCGTGTAGCCACCCTGGTTCATTCGACGTTGGCAGCATGCCGCCGCGCGTCCCGACGACCGGGACGCTGAAACCAGGCTCGGCACCTTCATGGCCCGCCGGGCGGTGCACGTGCTCCGAACGGACCGCCTCAAAGCAGTGAGGGAATATTACCGGCTTCACATCGTTCGAGAGAGTCGTTCGTCTCCGATGTTGTCGTACGCGGCGACGCTGGCAAGATGCGACGCGCTGATGTGCCGGTCGAGGACCCGTGCGCGACGGGCGGTTCTCACGAGTGCGACGAGTTGTTGCCGATCCGTGGCATGGGCGCTCGCCTGACGGAGTGTCAGCCGGCGGCGTCCGACTGCCGCGGCCAGTGCCTGGTCGAGCGTGCGCATCCGTTCAGCGCCGCTGCCCTGAAGGCGAGCGATTCCGGTGAAGTCGCCTTTGCCGAGAAGTGAGCCCACTTCGACGGATCCGACGACCACATCCTGCACCGGGACCAGGCCACCACCAAGGCCTCTCAGCGCACGATAGGTGAATGCCGCTCGCAGCACCTTGCCCAGCGCGATGCGGCCTTCGGCGCCCGCGTGCGTGGTCGCGCCCGAGGCCATCATGCGCAGTGCGGCTAGGGTGGTCGGCGCGACAACGCCCACGACGACGATTCGATGACCCGCGGCGGCGCGGAGTACTTCGTGCACCACGCCGGCTGGTTGTGGCGCGACGATGAGCAGCACGTCCGGAGCCTCGGCTGCTGCCAGCCTGATTGCATCTGCAGGGTTGCTGTCCGCGTCGAGCGCTCGTTGGCTGACGAACTCGCCGGTAAGGTCATGATCGGGAATGCTGCCCGGTGCCAAGGCGATGACGTAGCCGCCGCGCCGGCGGCCTGCGAAATCCGCAACCGCCGAAGCCAGCTCCGACATGTCCGTTTCAGTGGGTGCCGACACGACAATCAGGCCCTCGCCATCGCATGTCTCGCGAACCTGCCGGGGGATATGCTTGTGAAGGTGCTGCAGGGTTCGCTGGCGGTGGAACCGAAGCACAATCCCGGGACCGCAGCGATCCCTGAATGAACGACACGTGACTTCTCCAAGTTCCTCTGTCAGCAGGACCCAGTCGCCGTCTGTGCCGGCTCGCCAGCCGTTGCCCTCGCCGTTGGCAATCGTGGCGTTCAGTTGATCCAGCGTCGCAGCGTCGAGCGGCTCTGTGTCTAGCGGCTCTATCCGCTCGTTGATGCGCGCGGCCGCGGGACGTCCCGCCCGCAGGTATGCGGCCGTGGCTCCCCTGGCCATCGCACGGGCGATGAGTTCGGTCAGTTCCACTGGAGCTCCTTTGCCGCTCGAGGCGTCCACATGCTCGACACGGGTCGGCGACGTTCCTTGGGCGGCTGTAACCGAGCGTGTCGGTCCCGCGCTGTCATACAAGGATGACTGCGGCCCTGTCTCGAACGGAGCGACAGCGCTCTGGGGCATCAGACTCGCGCTGTGAGCTGGATCACCGGACTGTTCGTTCTGGGTTGTCGGGGGCGGAATGAGAACGGGGGCATCCGTGGTTTCCCGGACGTCGCGTCGCAGCTCGATGTAGAGCGCGTCGCTCTGCCGTGCGGCCATCGCGGTCAGTGCCCCCGTCGTTCCGGCGCCGGGCACGCTCTCCACGACGGTCCCGCCTTCCTGCAGCGTGTGCCGGCCGGCCTCTGACAGGACCTCCTGCGCGAGGGCGTCCAGTGCCGCACGCGTCAGCGTAGCCCTGGCTACGTCTTGTCTCTGGGATCCGACGAGCACGTGAGGTCTTTCGCCTTCCCGAAGCACGAGGCGGTCACCGCCAACGCGCTCGAGCGCTGCCCAGAGGGAGGGAAGCACACTCATCGATCACACTCCGGAAGCCTACATGGATCTTCGAACTGTAGAGCCGCCCGGAATAGAGGTCGTGGTGACACGGCATGCACAGAACAGCGAACCACCCGCGCACGGACGACGCGCCGCACTCCGTTGAAACGCAAGAAGAGGTCGACAACGCGCCCGGGGCACAGGCGTTGGGTGGTCTCTGTCAGGACGCCGGTAGCCGACAGATTGATGGTCTTGGCTTCGGCCGCTCCTGCGACAGTCAGGCGAAGATCCGCGGCGAATTCCTCCGGCGTCAGGCGCCGAGCCTGTCGGCGCTCAACCGGGTCGTCTTCGACAATCGTGGCCGGCACGACGACCGCGTCGTCACCGGGCGACACGGTTGCGGCTTGCCAGTCCGCCTCGAGGCGGGCGATGAGGTCATCGAGCCCGTCGGCCGGAGCCATCGTCATCTCGTCGGAGGAAGTCATGTCGTTGCTCCAGGTCGCCGAGGGTGCAACTGCCCTGCCGGTGGGCGGCGTCGCACCGGGTCATTCCCCCGTGCGCCCAAGCTCCGTGGAGTGCTCGGATTGGCGAGCAGATCGGGCTCGGCCTCTCATCCCCTTTGGGGAGAATTCTCGCCGCATGAGAGAGTCTGAAAAGTCCCAGGTTCTCAATCGGGAGGCAGTCGAAGATCTTCACCCGATACACCTGAAGCATCGCAACGGCGTGCAACCATGGGCAGGTTCTGTCATGGTGACCGATCCTGTGCCACGACGCATCGAACGTGCGGTCGCGCCACGGCCATGTGCCTGCACAGGTTTGCGTCCCTGTGATAATCTCCCCCGGGCGACGTTCCCGTCTCCCCGGGGCCACGCCCCGATCCATGCTGTCGAGAGTGACGCCGCTCGAAAGGGTAAGCGCCAGATTGATTGATGAGTTGCCCGGTTCATCGGCGGCCGCGCCCGGAGCGCGCGCCTCTCGGGGAACCGGGCCTGGCGATCCTTCGCAAGCGTGTGAAGCCAGCGCGTTTGCAAGGGCGGTGTGGGGGCGCTCCTGGGACTGGCTGTTCGCCCTTCGTCACCGACTACGCGCGGAAGTGCAACTGGTCGATGACGAGCTGCGATTCCTGTTGCACGAGGCGCGGCAAGGCTCGGACCTCTCGCGGGTGTTGGTAGCGGGGGAGTCCGTGCTGCGCGCAGCTGCCTCTCTCAGCCTGCGAACTCGAACGACGCGCGTTACCACGGTCCGACAGGCACACGTGATCTGCGTTCCAATTGCGACGCGCAGCGGCGCGCGCGGGGCACTGCTCGTTGCGTGTGCTGCCAGCGACGAGGAGTTGACGGATGCCGATCGCGCGCGGTTGGAGCTCCTGGGAGGATGGTTGGCTGGCGCCGTCGAGGCACATCTCGACAGTCCCGCCTTGTCGGACATCGGCGTGTACAACGGCGTGCCGATGTGGCGACTGTTGTCCAGCGTCGCCGAAACAGGGCATGATCGCGATCTGGTGGCGGCGTTCATCGAGGCGCTGGCGATTTGGCACGACCTCGATGTCACGTCCTACGTCGAGACGAAGCCCCAGCTGTTCATTCGAGACGTCTCGACCGGCGGTCGTCTCGCATCCGGTCGTCCGGTGTCTCTGCCGCGGGAGAGCGTCCCACGGTCGCTGGAGTTCCGCCGACTGCCCCGAGCTCACATGGACGAGCCGGACGCTCGAACCCATGAGGACGTTCTCGTCACCAGCGTGCGCGGAGCCGGGTCTCGGGCCTGGCTGCTCGTGTTGCCGGACTGTCTCGAGGTGCAGTGCGATGTTCGAGTGCTTGCGCTCTATGCCGCGATGCTCGACTTCGCCATCGCATTTGTCAGCGAGGCAGCCGTGCGGCGTGTGCAGGCCGACCTCTCGGAGTGCCTCGCAGCCGGGCTTCATTCGGACACAACCGCAAAGGTGGCAGTCGAGCGGGTGTGTCGCGCGGTGGGTGGTGCTGCCGGCCGCCTGGTCATCGAATCGCCATCGGGCGCAGTGCTGGTGGACGTCCAGGCGTTCGGCGATTCGAGGAGCGCGAAGGATCTGGACGGCGCGGGTCGGACGCTGAGCGTCAGACGGAGCGGTCGTGGACGCGGTGGATTCACACTGGATCTGTGGCAACCGGGCCAACGGACGTTCACTCCACAGGACCGGCTTCTCGTCGAAGCGGTCGCCGCGCTGTTTCAGACAGGGGTAGCCGCTCATCCGATATTCCACACTCTCGCGAACCAGCCACGTTGACATCCGCGTCGAGCCCCCGGCTGGTTGCCAGTCCAGGGTGGCTGTTTCGAAGACCCTGAAGTGTACGTTTGATTTGTCGCGGAAATTGCGGAGAAAGTCTGAATCGCCCGGCGCCTTTACCCACCAACGACCAGACTTTTGCGAGTATCCTAAATCTTCAATGACGTCGATCCAGACTGCAATGATCGCGTAACTTTCGGAAGAGTCACTAGTTGCGATGGCAGACAAACATCTGCCGAAATATGGCGACTTGATTGCAGCTCCACAAGTAGACGCCGTCAAGGGTCGACTTGGCGGGTGTTCCCCCTGGGGTACGCGGGCCACTGCTCAACCTGACGGGAGAACGTATCTCGTGCTCGAAAGTTGACAAGTTCCGTCGGCTGACGAGAGCAGGGCGAGTACCGAGAACACTCTAATTGAAACGGTTGAGAGACCATGATTGAGGCAGTTGCCGAGGGCGCTCGCATCCCCCCCCCGATGTCCCCGATGCGGCCGAAAGGCCACGTCCAGCTGACGGGCCGGAGCCCCGAGATTCTCGCGCTGGACGAGGAGATCTCGCGGGTCGCCCGCTCCGACGCGAAGGTGCTGATCACGGGCGAAAGCGGCGTCGGAAAAGAGATCGTCGCACGGAGCATTCACACGCGTGGACCTCGTGCTGCCCATGTCTTTGCGCCCGTCAACTGCGCTGGCCTGCCCGAGACACTGCTCGAGTCGGAGCTGTTCGGGCACGTGAAGGGAAGTTTCACAGGAGCCTACCGCGACAAACCCGGCAAGCTCGAGACTGCCCACATGGGCACGATCTTCCTCGACGAGGTCGGCGAGATGACGCTGCGCATGCAGGGGCTCCTGCTGCGCTTCCTCGAGACGGGCGAGCTCCAGAAAGTCGGGGCGGACGGAAGCGGGCGAATCGTCAACGTGCGAGTCGTGGCTGCGACCAATCGCGATCTCAGGGAGATGATCCGGCAGGGAAGCTTCCGGGAGGATCTGTTCTACCGCCTCAACGTGATCCACATTGTCGTGCCGCCTCTTCGCACACGGCGGCAGGACATCCCGGTGCTCATCGAACAGTTTTTGGCGCAGTTCGCGCACGCGAACCGGACTTCCATTGAAGCGGTCTCCCCGGATGCCATGAAGGCGCTGATGGAGTACTCGTGGCCCGGCAATGTCCGTGAGCTCGAGAACGTCATTGAGAGGCTGGTCGTCACCGTACAGGGTGCGCGGATCGAATACGAACATCTTTCGGCAGAGATCCGTGCGCAGGATTCAATCTCGTTCAGGCCGAAGCGTGAGCGTCGGCGGACTGTTGCGGACGACCTGTACAAGCGGATGACCGAGCAGCACGAATCGTTCTGGGCGACTGTCTATCCGCTCTTCATGGACCGGGAGATCACGCGCGCGAACGTGCGCGAGGTCGTGCGCCGTGGTCTCGAGGAGGCGCGCGGCAACTACAAGATCGTTGCGCGGCTATTCAATATGGAAGCGCGCGATTACAAGCGCTTTCTCAACTTCCTTCGCAAACACGACTGTCAGGTGCCGTTCAAGGAGTATCGCTAGCTGGCAATCTCTCCTGTCCGAACTCTGTGCGGGCGAGACGGTCTACAACGGCCGCTCGTCCCTTTCTTTCTGGGTCGATCCACGCTGATAACGCAATCGTAAGCCCGAAGACGAGAACGTCGCACGCCCTCACCTGCCGTCTCAGCGGCCTCAGCCTGTAATTGCTTTCCTGTCAGCACGATGACCGCCACTGGCGGACCCGGCGTCGCGGTTGCACCACCGTGACGCCGAACCGAAGCCCGAGTCGTCCCCACCACACTTCACGGCGAGACGATGATGCAATACCGATCCAACGGCGTGCGGTCAATCGCGCGCGCGGCTGTCTGTGTGACACTGGTGCTTGCCCCCGCTCATGCGGCGCATGCTGACGCGATCGCGCTGATGTGGGACGCCAGTACCGATGTCAACGTCGCTGGATAC
Source organism: uncultured Bifidobacteriaceae bacterium (assembly GCA_964505975.1). Lineage (GTDB taxonomy): Bacteria > Acidobacteriota > Vicinamibacteria > Vicinamibacterales > UBA2999 > Gp6-AA40. Next base: position 27,769 of record CAZDLW010000002.1, read on the forward strand.
GTCGTATATGTCGGGACCGAGTCGGGGACGTACGTGCAGAATTTCAACGTCGCCAATGCAACCAGTTTCACGTTCCAGAACGCTGTTGCAGGACAGCAGTACTGCTTTGCCGTCTCCGCGTACGCGGACGGGCCGATCGAGGGGCCAAAATCGCCTGCGGTGTGCGGATACAGCAATGCGCCGCCCACACTCGTAAACCCGGGCAACCAGACGAGCGTTGTCGGGCAGCAGGCTGGGTTGCAGCTCGCCGGAACGGATCCGTACGGTGATCCACTCACGTACAGCGCCACTGGATTGCCACCGGGTCTCTCGGTGGTTCCCACGACCGGCTTCGTCTCGGGCACGGCCACGACCGCTGGAACGTTCAATGTGACTGCCGTCGTGTCGGATGGCGTGCTGAGTGCCGTGCAGTCGTTCGTCTGGACGATCCAGACGGGGTTGCCCGCGGCGGCGGTGCTCGTGAGCCCGTCTGGGTCCCTGTCGACGACGACGCCGGCGTTCGTGTGGCATGCCGTGGCCGGTGCGACGAGATACCGGTTGTGGGTGGACGATGCCAGCACCATCGACCCGCGCATCCAAGTCGACTACACGCCGGCACAGGCAGGATGTGCCTCTGGCTCCGGCAGTTGTCAGGTGACACCCGGCGTGGCCCTTGCTGTGGGTCCGGGCACGTGGTCGATCCGTGCGGCAAGTGGGGCCGGCGACGGCCCCTGGAGTGGCGCGCGTGATTTCGTCGTGCCCGATCGCACACCGCCCGTTGTTGCCATCACGTCACCGGTGAGTGGTGCAAGCCTCACCACCACGAACAGCAGCATCAGCCTCGCCGGCACGGCCTCGGATGACGTGCAGGTGACCCAGGTGATCTGGACGAACAGCAAAGGTGGCGGTGGAACGGCGACAGGGACCTCGAATTGGAACATCGCGTCGGTTCCGCTCCAGATTGGGACGAACGCGATCACCATCACGGCGCGGGATGCTGGCGGCAATACGGCACTGGCCGTGCTCACTGTCCATCGCGCCGACGTCCGTATCCCGACAGTCACGATCACGTCTCCCACGATGGCACCCGCTCACGTGACAACGGCAAGTCAGGTCGCGATCGCGGGAATGGCAAGTTCTACCGCAGGGGTGACGCACGTGACGTGGACGAACGCTGCCGGTGGTTCCGGCACGGCCGTCGGGAACACGCAGTGGAACGTCCCCTCGGTCCCGCTGCAGGTCGGGAACAACGTCATCACCGTGATGGCACACGACGCTGCGGGTCGGACCATGCTTGCCGCGCTGACCGTGACGCGTACGGGTGCTCAGGGGAACGGCCCCCGGCCCACAGTGGTCATCACGGCGCCAACGCTGGCAGACACCTGGGAGACCCAGGCGCGCGTGATCACTGTCGCCGGAACGACCGCCGGCAACGGCGGCATCACTGAGGTCACATGGGTGACGGACCGTGGTCACAGCGGGATGGCCATGGGCACGTCGTCGTGGAACGCAGCCGGTATCACACTCGAGCCGGGAGCGAACGTCATTACGGTGACCGCTCGGGACGCTGCTGGAATCACGGCCAGCGATACGCTGATGGTGAACTACCGCGCACAGACCGGCGCTGGCGTGTTCGGTCGATCCGCGACCCCAGCCCTGGCGGCTCCTCAGGGTGCCACTTCCACGAGTGACATACGAACGGCGGTTCCCAGGCAGATGACGCCGCCTCCCCAAGCCACGACCGCGGGGGCTCAAGGCGCGCAACCGAAAGCCGCCGACTCTACGCTCGTGAGGCAGGGTGGCGAACAGCGAAGTGCCAGCCCGACGTGGGTTGGTCCGGTCGGTGGTGGCGCCTCGATCACGACTGACGCGCCTCCGTCGGCGCCGACGCGAACACTGAGGCCACCGGAGACCGTCCGCCAGCCGGATGGGACCAGTGAGGTTGATGCACTGCCAGAAGTCGGGACGGACGGGACACCTGGAGACGAGCCCACGATCACTGTGGCGGCGCCAAGGGCCGGTCACGTCCATGTGACCGACGCGGCCACCGTGACATTGGCTGGCTCAGGGAGCGAGAAGATACGCGTGATCCGATGGGTGTCAGATCGGGGCGGCAGCGGCGTCGCCGCAGGAACGACTGTGTGGCAGATTCCAGACGTTCAACTCGAGGCTGGCGTCAATGTCATCGATGTGACCGCCGAAAGTGTCGATGGCCGGACGAGTCGAAGGCAGGTGCTGATCCGGTACGAGCCGAGCCAGTAAGGAATGAGGTCCATGCACTGACGCGCGCATCACAGAACACAACTCAGCGGTACGTTTGTTGCCATGCCCTCTCGACTGACGGCTTCAGTCGGAAGGATAGAGTTGAGTGTAATCTGCAGAAATTTCAGGATGCGGCGATAATGATCGCCCCAAAACCAGGAATTTCTGGAGAAAATCTGCCCATCGGCGAACTTCGTTCGACGAATTCGTCAACAAATCAATTTGAGTCTCCATTTCCTGTCTCCATTTCCATTCTGACCCCGAAGCAAGCGGCACAGCTTGGGACCGCACATGCAGTCGCGACCCCTGCGATGCGACCGGACGAGCGCGTGCAGATGGTGGTTTCGCGTCTTGCCGAGATTGTGGGAGTCGCGGTGGCGTTCGTCGGCCGACGCGGCGAGACATGGACCATCCTTGCGGAGTCGCCCAGTGGCGGGTTGCCGTTCTCGTCAGGGGCCGTACCGCGTGCTTTCATCCGTACGGCTGAGGCGCTCGGCACCGGTGTCACCGCCTGGCCCTGCCAGGACCGCGAGTGGACGCTGGTCGGATTGACAAGGAAACCGGATTCGCCCGTCGTGCTCGTACTCGAAAACGACTGGACGCTCTGTGCGTCGGCTCTCGCAGATCTCGGGCGCTCGTTGCTCTCGGGAAGTACGCAACCAATCGAGTGGTTCCCTCCTGAGGCCGGTATTGCGGCGCACACTCTGACGCGGGCGCTGGCGGAGAGCGGCGGGTTGAGGGACACGTGCGAGACGGTGCTGCGCCACGTCGTTCGCGCCGTCCCCAGCCGACTTGGTGCGATCGCCCTTCCGACGCCACACGGCGACCTGTCAGTGGTCGCTACGCACGGGTACCCGCTCGCCCTGGTGGAGCATCTCCGCATCCCCCCCGGCTCTGGAGTCATTGGGGCGGTATTCCAGTCGGGTTCGCCGATGGTTGTCGCGGACGTCACCCAGGTCTCTGCGATCCGGCGCAAGCGGCATCGTTATCGAACGGGCTCGTTCGTCGCGATGCCCATCACGGCTGAAGCCGGAGTTCTCGGCGTCGTCTGTCTCACCGATCGGGTGGATGATGGTGCGTTCTCGCTCGAACAAGTAGGAACGCTGCGCCTGCTGCTGATATCAGCCGGAATGGCGTTGGAGCGGGAGCGGGCCCGACGGCAGGCTCACGCGTATGCGCAGGCCGCGATCGTCGACCCCGTGAGCACGCTCTTCAACAGGCGCTACTTCGAAATGCGCCTCGACGAGGAACTGCAACGGGCCGCACGGCAGGGAACAGACGTGGCGCTGCTGATGATCGACATCGACGAGTTCAAAGGGATCAACGACACCTTCGGCCACGTAACTGGGGACACCGTGATCAAGGATGTCGCACAGTTGCTGCGCGGGTCCGTCCGCGTCTTCGACGTCTGCGCGCGATACGGCGGCGAGGAGTTCTCGGTGGTCATGCCGGGCAGCAGCGCGGAAAGCGCGGCATTGATTGCCGAACGCATCCGCCAGCGGATAGCCGCGTACCGACCGGCAGATCACCGGTTGCGCGATCTTCGGGTGACGGCCAGCCTTGGTGTCGCGAAGTCATGGGCGGGTGTAACCGCCCTGGACCTGATCGAGCGTGCTGACCGAGCGCTGTATGCGGCCAAGCGCGCGGGCAGCAATCGAGTGGTGGTCAGCGGGTCAGCGGACCAGTAGCAGCGACGCCTGAATCAGCCCGCCCCATCGAGACGCAAGACATCCCATCGAGAATCGTCAGCGAACCCGCGGCCACGGGCGCCCAGCGCTGCAGGAGGGCCATCGCGTGATCCGTGGTCGCGAAACGCGAGCACCGGACCACGACCGATGCCGTCGCGTCATCGGAACGGGCGACCTGGATCCACCAACTGTGTTGATCGTCGTGCACGCCATGAACAGCCGCAATCCAGTCCATGGCGTCGCCATTGACGTGGCGTCCGTCGAGGGCGGACGCAAGCGTGTGCAGTCCGAGCTCCGGGGGAGGAAGGTGGGGGGTGGAGAGAGACCGCATGCGTTCCGATGTACCAGGACTCGTGCCAGATGCGGGGGCGGCGTAGTGACTTGGGCTAAGCTGTTGGTGAGACGAAATTTGTGCGTGCAGACCCGAACCTGCGCGTATCCACCGACACGGGGAAATCGCAAAATTGTAATAATTCGCCCGACTTTTTGTGATTTTCTTGTTGAGTTTCTTCTGCTTCGTACGGCAGACTATCGTCTCTCCCATCTACAAGCATTGCTACTACTCAGCATCTAAAATGGGGAATCCGCTGTTGACAAACGGGCTTGCGCGGTCGCGCCCTCAGCCAGTTCTGATCGGCGAGAGCCAAGCCGTTTGCGAGTTGCGCAAGGACATCGACGCTGCGGCCCGGACCGACGCCAAGGTCTTGGTTCTCGGGGAGACAGGCGCGGGCAAAGAGGTCGTTGCGCAACTGATTCACGCGCAGAGCGCGCGGATGCGGCGGCCCTTCGTTGCCGTGAATTGCAGTGGCATTCCGGAAACGCTGCTCGAGTCGGAGCTGTTCGGTCACATGCGAGGGAGCTTCACGGGGGCGTACCGCGACAAGCCAGGCCTCGTGCGGCAGGCCGATCATGGAACGTTGTTTCTCGACGAACTCGGGGAGATGAGCCTCCGAATGCAGGCCGTACTGCTCCGGTTTGCCGAAACGGGTGAGATTCAGCCTATCGGAGCCGATGCCGTAACCGGGCGAACGGACGTCCGCCTCATCACGGCCACCAATCGAGACCTCCGGAAGCAGATCGAACTGGGTGTGTTTCGGGAGGATCTGTATTATCGACTCAATATCATCCAGATCTACGTGCCGCCGCTGCGCGAACGGGGCGACGACGTCCTGATCCTGGTGCGGCACTACCTCAGGCAGGCGAGTGAAGCCCACGGATTGTCGACGCCCGAGGTGACCGCCGATGCCGAGCAGTTGTTGGTCGCCTACCCTTGGCCGGGAAACGTTCGCGAACTGAAGAATATCGCCGAGAGGCTTGTCGTACGTGCCTCCGAGGCCGCGATCGGGCCCGACGATCTGCCGCGCGAACTCCGTGGCGAGCGACAGATGGTTTCTCCGTCCCGTTGGATGCCCGACACGGTGCCGCCGCGTCCGACCGTCCCGGGACCGCCCTCCGAACAGACCTCGGCAACCGTCGACCGTCTGTGGGAGCGCCTGTTGGCAGGGGAGGATTTCTGGACGGTTGTCCACCAGCCCTTCAAGGCGCATGAATTGACGCGCGACGATCTGGCCGCGCTGATTCATCGCGGCCTAGAGCACACGCGCGGCAGTTATCGGGCGCTCCTCACGGTCTTCGGGCTGCCGGCTACCGATTACAAAAGGCTTCACGCGTTCTTGTACCAGCAGAATTGCAACCTTCCCGTAGGTCCGTATCGTGCGGCGAAGGCCGGCCTGAATCGCTACACACGGGGCTCGTCGACCTACTCGTCCGCCTCGTGAACGATGCGGCGCTGGAGCGTGCGGCGTACGGGTCGGGATCGCCGCCCGAGATCGCAGCCCATACCGCCGAGCCGCAGGTCCGTGCCCGGAGGCGTTCCCCCCCGCATCGAGGCGTTGGACCCGCACGCCTCTTGCCGTGTGCGCACCGTCATGGACGCTGAGCTTGCCGCCGCGTTTCGACAGGTTGCGGCCAACATGGAGCGAATTGCCAGCGACCCCTATGTCGAGTCGTTGTCCCGCGCCATTGATCTGTTCGAGCGCACGTTTCGAACGGGACACAAATTGCTCGTGTTTGGAAACGGAGGGTCCGCAGCAGACGCGCAACACCTGACCGCGGAGCTCGTGGGGCGCTTCTTGGCGTTTCGTCGTCCGCTCCCCGCGATCGCCTTGACAACGAATCAGGCGCTCCTCACGGCGTGGAGCAACGACCGATCCTTCGAGGAGATCTTCAGCCGCCAGGTAGAGGCCCTTGGCGAGCCAGGGGACCTCGCATGTGCACTCTCCACGAGTGGCCTGTCACGAAATGTCACGAACGGGCTGCGTGCGGCGCGGGAGATGGGGCTCAGCACGATTGCGTTGACGGGCCACGGGGGCGGAGAGCTCGGCGGCCTGTGCGACGTGTTGCTCGCGGTTCCCCTGAGCGACACGCCACGAATCCAGGAAGTCCACCTGGTCACATACCATCTGATTTGCGCCGCCCTGGAGCAACGGATTGTGGCTCGGGGAACTTGAGTGCGGCCACTCCCTTCTCTCCTTCCACAACCAGATAGTCGTACATCAGGGCTTCGTCGAACACCTCGTAAAATCGCGCGGCGAGCGGCTCGTGCGCCGGGTGTCGAAGGTATGCCTCGAGACCGACAACGTCGTCGAACTCCAGAAACGCGGCGTACGAGTAATCGGTGGACATGCGGTGTTCGTAATCGCGTCCGTGCGTGACCCGGTGCCCTACGCGTACGCGCCGGATTGAGGGGATCTCCTGGAGGGCTGTGACGAGCGTGTCAGCCAACGCCCCGCGCTGTTCGAGTGAGACGTCGGCGCGGGGGCGAAAGAGAACGAGATGCACGATCACAGGAAGAATCTCTCGGCCGAGAAGTCCGCCGCAAGGGACACACGAATGGGACGACGCCCAAGGCGCCGTTCGTCATGCCCCCGCGCCTGACCGCTACCGGCGGAAACGTGTTCGTGGGCGATCGGCCCTTCCTCGAGGTGCCGACGACGACGGCGCGGTCGCGTTGCGAGAGCGTGGTCCGGCATCCCGCGTGCGAGGACGCTGCCGAGGTTCCTGTTCCCCGCCGGCGTGCGATGAGCGTTCTGGTCGTTCACGCTCGACCGGCACGTTCGGAGCCCCCCTGCGCGAGCGTGCCGCGTATTCGGTGGCTGACGGGTCGCCATGCTGGCGAACGAACTTGCTCCGGCGTCGGTCGATATTCCGCTGCCGTTTGGCGTCCTTATATCGTTGCCGCGGATCGCGATGGTCACCGCCTGGTCGCCAATCACGATGACCGGATTGCGAGGGACCACCGCTCATCGATCTCGGGCCCGATCGTCCCGATCGTCGCTGGTCCGTGGGGTTCCGTCGGGACATCAACTCTTCTCGTGCGGCGTCGGGCGACTCCCACAGCCGGCCGCGGGCGAACCACTTCATCACCGCGTCCGGATGCTTCTCCTTGAGTCGCCGGAATGTCGGCACCAGCTCATCGCGTCTGGCGGAGCGAAACGCCGTAGGGAGGTTACCTGCGATGATCGTCCAATATGCGTAGCGCGGAGGCATAGTCTCTCAATCGTACGCGAAGTTCCTCGACCGTCTGAGCTTCTCCACGAGAGTGGTTCGTTTCAGCCCCAGGAGGTCCGCAGCCTTGTTGCGATTGCCGGCGGTAAGTTCGAGCGCCCGCCGTATCAGGTCGCGTTCGATCGTTGCCAGGTAGCGGGGCATGTCCAGACCGCTTTCCGGAAACTCCACGGGTGGAGCGGCCGTCGCTCGAGCGACCGGCTGTGTTTCCGCGGGCAGATCCCCCACGTCGATCTCTCGGCGCCCGCCGTTCAGGGCAACTGCTCGTTCGATTGCGTTCTCGAGCTGCCGCACGTTGCCCGGCCACTGGTAGGCCATCAGGGCACGCATTGCGCCCTGCGAGAGCTGCATCGGCATCCCGGGCGCAAACTTCTCCAGGAAGTGTTTCACCAGGACTGGAATGTCGTCCCGACGGTCGCGAAGCGGTGGCAGTCGAACAGGAATCACGTTGAGCCGGTAGTACAGATCCTCGCGGAAGGTGCCCTCGCTCACCATTCGTGTGAGGTCGGAGTTCGTAGCGGCAATCACTCGGACATCGACCTTGACCGTATTGCTGTCCCCGACGCGCTCGAACTCCCGTTCCTGGAGCGCACGCAGCAACTTCATCTGCAAGCCAGGACTCATCGTCCCGACCTCGTCGAGAAAGAGCGTGCCCCGATGGGCCTGCTCGAATCGCCCCTGACGTGCGCCAACGGCACCGGTGAAGGCACCGCGCACGTGGCCAAACAGTTCAGCTTCGAGGAGGGTTTCGGGAATCGCACTGCAGTTCAGCGCGACGAACCGGTGCGCACGGCGAGGGCTGTTGTGGTGTATCGCCCGGGCTACTATCTCCTTACCCGTGCCTGTCTCGCCGGTGATCAGGATGGTACTGTTCGAACGGGCCACGGTCTCGAGGAGCTGAAATAGCGCCTGCATAGGCTGACTGCGGCCGAGGATTCCTCCGAACTGATAGCGCTCTTCGAGTTGCCGGCGCAAGTAGGCGTTTTCCGATTTGAGATGGCGCTGTTCCATGGCCTTGTGCAGGACGTGCATCAACTCGTCGAACTGGAACGGCTTGGCGATGAAGTCCGACGCCCCCCGCTTGATGGCGTCGACCGCGTCCTTGACAGTCCCATACCCGGTGATGACCAGGGCGATGATGCTGGGGTATCGTCCGCGCGCGGCTTCGATGACGCGTGTGCCGTCGATCCCGGGCATGCGCAGGTCCGTGATGACGATGTCGAAGGCGAACTGATCCAGCAGGACGAGTGCTCGCTCGCCGCTGTCGGCCTCGACTACCTCGAAGCCCCGATCCGCCAGCCGTTCGGCCATCAATCCCCTCAGCGCCGGCTCGTCATCGACGAACAGGACATGAGGCCTGGTTTCAGCGTTCTGTAACAATCGCCAATATATTGACACTCTTGGCGATTGTTGGCCAGACACGTCATCGATCTTTTCGATGGATGTCATGGGTTCATCGAGACGGTGTAGCGCTCGAGCCGCTAACGCGTCGCCAGGATGAGCCGATACAGCCTTATGTAGCGGCTGACGCGGAGATACCGGTGGCAGCCCTGGTCCCACCCAGAACATCCTGGGCTCTGAGGAGCAAGCGTTTTATGGACCGCCAGACCCTCTCGATCATGAAGGCGTGCGAAGTCGTCGGCGTGAGCCGCCGAACCATCTATAACTGGATTTCTGCGGGCAAAGTCGAGTACGTTCGTACGGCGGGTGGCTCTATCCGCATCTTTGCCGATTCACTGTGGCGCGATCCTTCTGCGCCCGCGCAGGATGCCGGCGCAGGCCCGAACGGCGTCGTGCGGTCGCACATGTGAAGTCGCGCGGGGAATGACGGACGCTGCCGAGCGCGATCCCGCCCTGCGGGACCTCTTCCACCGGTTGAACAACCAGCTCGGGATCATCCTGGCACATGCGGAGATCCTGGAGGCGAAAGCCGGTGACGACGTGGGTCGGGCCCGCGCGGCCCAGATGGTGGCCGCGGCGCTGGACGCCATGGGTACCGCCCGAGAGATCCGGCAGCGAACAGATCCCCTGTGAACCCAAGCGGCCCCGCCAAGGGGCCGTAGAGCCCTGTGGGCGCCGGTCACCGCCCGAAGGCTGACCACCCACCCCCACCGCATCCTGATGGCCACCGACGCACGGCGTGGTCAGCTTCCCCGGGTCGAGTTTCCCACAACGCACGGAATGGTCCCAGGGGCGGCTCGCCCAGGGCCCTGGTGCCCCATCGAGTGGTGTGAGCTGCCGGTCACTATCGGGGACATTTCGAGTCTGGAATCCGATAGGATTTTCCTCGACTGCCCAAGATCGTAATCCATTGCGTCATGCCGTTGACGATCTGGCGCGCCATTGTCGTCAACGTGATGACGATTCGGACTGTCGGCGAATCCGATCGACGTGCAGAAGTTGCCTCTTCTGAGCATGTAAAGCCAGTCAAATTTAGCAACTTAGGTCGGTCGACCCCGATGAGATTTCCCAGCATTGACCGAAGCCTCGGCTGTTTGGTATCCCAGTTGCCTTATGGTACAGCCGGAGGTCACCGAATGCGTCCGCGCCCCGTCTCACAGCACCCCCGCGTTGTTGCCACACTTCCGTTCGTGGAGCAGCTGGCTCGTCGTGTTGCCGCGACGATGCCACACTCGATTGACATTGGCGATCTTGTGCAAGATGGCGTCATTGGCTTGATTGACGCGGCCCACCGATTCGATGAGGGCCGGGGCATCAAGTTCGAGACGTTTGCCGAGCGGCGGATTCGTGGCGCGATGATCGACGCCCTCCGCAAGGACGCCTGGCCACGCGGTGTCCGCCGCCAGCGCCGGGAGCTGGAGGCCGCACGCGAGGAGCTGCGTCGCGAACTGGGGTGCGAACCGTCGCTGGCCGACCTGGCCGCCAAGGTGGGGTGCGATGAGAAGCGCTTGGGGCGCACCATCGTGCGCATCAACGCGATCGAGTCGACATCGCCGCTCGCCAATACGGATCACCTGGACGAAGCGACGCTGCCGGCGGCGCTCATTCCCTCGGAGCCGGAACAGCCGGATGTCGCGTACGAACGCGAGGAGACCAAGGAGCGCGTGCGCACGGCGATTGCCTCGTTGCCGCCGCGAGAGCAGAAAGTGATTGGGCTCTACTACTACGGAGAAGCGACGATGAAGCAGATTGGCGCCGAGATCGGCGTCAACGAATCTCGCGTCTCCCAGCTTCACGCCCGTGCCATTCGGCGGTTGCGCGAGCGCCTCGAGGCGATGATGCCCGTGCACGAAGCCCGCGAAGCGCTGCGCGGTGCCATTCTTGCCTTCCAGCAGAAACCGCGAATGGTCAAAGCGATGCTCGAGAGTGGGGACGGGAGTCGCGCCGGTGTCAAATCGCCAGGCGTGGTGGTGAATCACCCGAGCGTCTCACGCACCGCGAGCATGAGCTCGGCGAGCCGAAACGGTTTGGCCAACCAGCGGCAGCCGCTGTCGTCGAGAAATCGTTCGGCGTCCGCGCCCCCCACGTCACCCGTGACGAAGATGACCCGGCGTGCGAGCGCCGGTGTGGCGGCCGCGATCGCGCGATAGAGCATCATCCCGTCGACGCGGGGCATCTTGAGATCACAGATGACCGCGTCGTACGTGTGTCGCCGAACGCCGGCGAGCGCCTCTTCGCCGTCGATCGCGTGGTCGACGTGCAAACCGGCATCGGTAAGGGCATCGACCACGGCGGCGGCGAGCGCCCGCTCGTCTTCGACCAGTAGTATCCGCGCTCCGCGTACAGCTTCCATGGAAGGGTGGGCGGCGCGCGGCGTGCTCGTGGACGGCGCGACCGGGGTGAGAGGCAACTCCATGATGAACGTAGCGCCGCGATCCCGGCAATCCATGCTGTCCGCGACCGGCGATTCGACGCGAATCCGTCCGCCATGCTCCCGGACGATGGCGTAGGCGACGGTGAGCCCCAGCCCGGTTCCCTGGCCAACCTCCTTCGTGGTGAAGAACGGATCGAAGATCTTGTTCTTGACCTCTGGTCTCACGCCCGGCCCGTCATCGGTGACCTCGAGAGCGACCATCTGCCGCGGGGCGTCATGCCAGGTCCGCACGACGATGGTGCCGCGACCATTGGCAGACAGCATCGCCTGTTCGGCATTGATCAGGAGGTTCAGCAGCACCTGCTGGATCTGATGCGGGTCGGCCAGCACGCGTGGCAGTCCCGATGCAAGCGCCGTCACCACTTCGATATTCGCTGCCCGCTGCTCGTACTCGCGTAACGCGAGTGTCTGAAGCGCGACCTGATTGAGATCGATCATCGAGCGCGTGCTCTGGCGTTTTCGCGCGAACATCAGCAGGTTCCGCACGATCCGCGCGGCGCGTTCCGCCTCTGCGAGGATCACGCTGACGCCGCGCCGCGAACCGGCGTCCAGACGCCGCTCGGAGAGCCGCTCGGCCCAGCTCAGAATGGTGCCGAGCGGGTTGTTCAGTTCGTGTGCGACGCCCGAGATCGTCTGGCCGAGCGCGGCCATCTTCTCCGCCTGTAACAACTGCTGGTACAGGTCGCGCGACCGGTCGTCGAGCTTCTTGCGCTCACTGACGTCCCGCACCAGCGCCTCGATGTGCGTGGGTCCGGAATCGCCCGCCAGTTCGGCACGCGCCGTCACCTCGACCCACACGGTCGTGCCGTCCAGACGAAGCATGCGAAGCAGATAGTCGGTGACGGCGCCCTGCGTGATGAGTCGATCGAGAAACGCAGCCCGCCCGGCCTGGTCGGCGAAGCGCGCCGGGGAAAACGGTGCGACGGCAGATTCCGGAGTGTCGCGGGCGTAGCCGAAGATCAATCGGAGATGCGGATTGGCCGCGATGGTGCTCCCGGCGTCGATCTCGCTCGTGCTGATCGCGCCAATGTAGACGCCTTCATGCACCGCCTCGAGAAGACGGGCAAACGCGCTCGCGCGCCGGACGCGTGCCGAACGGGTCGACGGGTGCACGTGCAGCCCATTATAGGGAAATGCAGGAACTGGAAAAGGACTCTTTCGTTCCGTGACCCGCGAAACGGGGAGGAGCAGCGGCGTTCCACTGACTCCCCCGATCGTCCGTCGTCAGACAACCCGCCGACCACTCACCAGCCGCACGAGGAACAGCACCACGGCGATGACCAGCAGGATCCAGATGAAATTTCCGAGCGTGTACCCGCTGACCATCCCAAGCAGCCAGAGGATGATCAAGATGATCGCAATAGTCTCCAGCACGTCTCTACCTCCTGTACCTCCGCTTCCTATTCCCGGAACGCGAGGCGGTCCGGGATTTCCGCCCTGCGACTGTGCAACATGAGTACCGGAACAGAGGATCGGACGGGGTACAGACGAGCTGGGGCCTTAGCGAGAGGTCGTTCCGAGTGCGAACGTCATGGTACCCTCGACGACGAGAGTGCCGGCGACACGTGCACAGCCGTAGAGCTGCCCCACGCGGCTCCGCAGCCGCTTGACCCTGGCCTCGAACTCGACGACGTCGCCGGGATGAACCGGACGACGATACCGAACGCGCTCGATACCGGCGAAGAACGGCAGCTTCTCTCGATTTTCGGGCTTGGACAAGATGAGGATGGCCCCGACCTGTGCAATGCATTCCGTCAGAATCGTGAAAGGCAACGTCGGCACCTCGCCAGGCTGCTGCGACAGATACCGCTCGTTGAGTGAGACGTTCTTGATCCCGACGATCCGCTTGTCCGGCTCGAGTTCGGTGATGCGGTCGACGAGCAGGAACGGATATCGGTGCGGAAGGATGCGCTCGATCGCGCGATAGTCCAGTGGAAGCGTCAAAGGGTCCATCGGCGGGCCAGTATAATTCGTTCGACGCGGTCCAGCACCCATGAGTGAGTTGTCGCCGTCCCATAGGCCGGAGGTGCAGCCCGCCGCCGGCGTGCGGCCCCCGACCGATACGGAACTGCTGTCGACGCTGTTCGAGCTCGGGCGCGAGGTGACGTCGGTGCTCGCCCTCGAGGAGCTTCTCGCCAAGATTCCGCAGCTGATTGCGCGGTTGACGAGGTTTACCGCCTTCTCGGTCTATCTGCTCGACGAGAGACGGGAGGAGTTGCGCATCGCGTACGCAGTGGGCTATCCGGAAAGCGTGCTGTCGGATCACCGATTACGCGTGGGTCAGGGTGTCGTGGGCGCGGCCGTCCAGCAGGATCGGCCGATTCTCGTGAACGACATTCGAAAGGAGCCGCGCTACCGGGGGCCGTTGCGCAGCATGCTCTCGCAGCTGGCCGTCCCCCTCCGCCGGAAAGGAAGGGTCATCGGCGCCCTCAATTTGCTGAACGACACGGAGGGTGCGTTCACCAACCAGGATCTGGCCCTGCTCCGACAGTTCGGCGCGCATGTGGCGGTGGCGCTCGAGAATGCGCGACTGTTCGAGTCGGAGCGGCAGTACGTGGCGACACTGGCCACACTTGCCGAGATCGGCCGCGAGATGTCGTCCATTCTCGATCTCGATGCGTTGCTGACGCGCATCGCCAGCCTCACCAAGCGCCTGGTCGACTATCGCACGTTCGGCATCCTGCTCCTGGACCCGACGACGCAGCTGCTGGAGATGAAGCTGGCCGTCCGATACGGGCAGGGGGCGGAGTCGAAGCAGGTGAGACTCGGCGAAGGGCTGGTCGGCTGGTCGGCGTTGCACAAGGAGCCCGTGCTCGTTGCGGACGTCTCGCAGGATCCGCGTTACATCAACCTGGTGGAGGATGTTCGATCGGAGCTGGTCATTCCGATGCTCATCAAGGATCGCTGCATCGGCGTCTTCGATCTCGAAAGTCCCGAGCTCGACGCCTTCACCAAGGAACACCAGGAACTGCTCACGCTCCTGGCCAGCCAGGCCGCCGTCGCCATCGACAACGCGCGCCTGTACGAAGAGCTTCGACGCAAGGAGGAGCGGATCGAGAAGGAGCTGCGCTTCGCCCAGCGGGTCCAGCTGGCGCTGCTTCCGACGGAGCTCCCGAAGACGCATCGAGATGTCGACGTTGCAGGCCGGTTTGCTCCCGCGCGGGAACTGGGGGGAGACATTCACGACTACCTGGCCCCGGATGCCGACACTCTGGTGGTCGCTGTTGGCGACGTGTCCGGCAAAGGTGCGCCCGCCGCGCTCTATGGGGCCTTCGCCGCCGAGCTCGTGCGCTCCCGGACGATGCGCCGCCGATTCACTCCCGAGCGCTTCAGCGTCGGTGGTGTCCTCCAGGCGATGAACACCATTCTCCACGAGCGCCAGCTCGAAGAGTACTACTGCACGCTTTGCTACACCTTCTTCGACTTCACTCGACGCACGGTAACCCTCTCGAATTCCGGTCTCCCGTATCCCGTCCGCTGCTCGGTGAGTGGCTGCGGGCAAATCGAGCTGCCTGGTGTGCCGTTGGGGTCGTTTCCGGGCGTCACCTATGACGAGATCACGCTGGACCTGCACCCGAGCGACACCTATGTCTTCTGCACGGACGGGATCTTCGAAGCGGTCGACGAGGACGGGGCGGAGTTCGGGGCCCGCCGGCTGTGCGAAGTGGTCGAGGCTCATCGGCGCGAGCCGGCGCGCGTGATCGTGGATGCCATCTTCGAGGCGGTGACGGCGTTCCGGCGCGGCGGGCCTCAAACCGACGACATGACCGCCGTCGCAGTCAAGATAGGGCGCTGATCGTGAGCCACGGTGGCGGCGCATCCGGGCGAGGCCTCACCGCCGGGTCGGGCGATCGTGCTCCTGTACGTGCAGGCCGATGAACCGGCCGCCCAACACCGCGATCTCATCGATGCGGCCCGTTACCCGGACGAGCGCCCCACTTCTCGGCGCGCGTCGTCCGGAGCGCGCGACGACGGTAATCTCGCCCGTTCCATCGTCGACGCTGTAGATGTGAACGGGGAGCAGCGGCACACCCCAGCTGGTCGTCACCATTCCAGACAGGCGTATCGTCCGCTCGTGATAGCGATGCGGATTGTCCTTCAGATCGGCAATCCGAACCGCCCGCGCGCCGCACCCAGTCAACAGGAGCGCGAGCACGAGGCCCGCTATCATTGGTCCAGACGTCCGCACAGTCCTCAATCTCCAGTGCCGCAGGTGCTGGAATGGAGATGCGCCCCGCGCCACTCCGGGGCGCGAGGCGGAACGACGAGCAGCCACGCCGAATCGCGAACGAGTCGTGTCAGGGACCCGGGATGCGGCGATGCCAGCGCCTACCTGATGTTACGCACCCCGGTGATCCGACGTGGCCGCTTACCAGGCGATCAAATCCTGTGCCTCTCGCGAATGCATCGGAACCCGTTGCTTTGGCTGGATTGGAGCCGAGATCGTCCTCGCCAGGGGGCAGCGGCACAGGTGCACGTAGCGGGCTTGTCTCATGAAGGTGGCACTGTCATCGGTCACGGACTGCGTGCAACAACAGACTCGAAGATCGCATCGATGACATCGACGATCGGGGCTGGCGCTTTAGTACGTGCTGAGATACCTCTCGATTTCCCACCCGGATACGTGCCTGATGTAGCTGTCCCACTCGGCACGCTTGGCCTCGAGAAAGTGATGGAAGATGTGGTCGCCAAGCGTGTCCCGGACCAGGTCGTTCTTGGCGAGCTGATCGAGCGCTTCGCTCAGATTTCCCGGCAATTCATCGATGCGCAGGTGTCGGCGCTCGCGGTGACTCATTTTGTAGATGTTCTTGTTGACCGGAGGGCCCGGATCGAGAGCCGCGTCGATGCCATCCAGGCCCGCGCGCAGCATGACCGCGAAAGCCAGGTACGGGTTGCAGGAGGGATCCGGCATCCGGAGCTCGATGCGCGTTCCGGCGCCGCGGGCCGCGGGCACACGCACGAGAGGGCTGCGGTTCCTTGTCGACCAGGCGATCGCCGTGGGGGCCTCATAGCCGGGCACGAGCCGTTTGTACGAGTTGACGAGGGGGTTGGTGATCGCACAGAAGCTCTTCGCGTGTTTGAGCAGGCCTCCGATGTAGTGCAGGCAGGTGGCGCTCAACGCGCCATCCGCCGCCGCGTCGTGAAAGGCGTTGCGCCCATCGGCGAAGAGCGCCTGGTGCGTATGCATGCCGCTGCCGTTGACACCGAACACCGGCTTCGGCATGAACGTGGCGTGCACGCCGTGCCGGCTGGCGACGTTCTTGACAACGAACCGGAACGTGGTGACGTTGTCCGCGGTGACCAGCACGTCATCGTGGCGGAAGTCGATCTCATGCTGGCCTGGCGCGACCTCGTGATGAGCCGTCTCCACGTGGAAGCCCATCTGCTCGAGCGTGCGGATGATGTCCCGGCGGACGTCTTCCCCGAGGTCGACCGGTGTCAGATCGAAGTACCCGCCCGAGTCGTGCGTGTTTGTCGTGGGCTCGCCGTCGGGACGGCGCTGAAACAGGAAGAACTCTGCCTCCGGCCCGGCGGTCATGGAGAACCCCTGTGCCGCCGCGAGCACGATCGCCCGCTTGAGGGTCGAGCGTGGGCATCCTGCGAACGGCGTCCCATCGGGATTACTGACGTCGCAGATGATGCGACCGACGCGGTCGGCGCTGCCGCAGGTCCACGGAAGCACCTCGAACGTGCCCAGGTCGGGCTTCAGATACATGTCCGATTCCTCAATCCGGACGAAACCTTCTATCGAGGATCCGTCGAAGAGGATTCCGCCGTCGAGCGCTTCCTCGAACTGGCAGTCGGGGACCTCCACGCTCTTGATGACGCCCAGGATGTCGGTGAACTGGAGTCGCATGAACTTCACTTTTTCCCGTTCGGCACGCTCCAGCACCCGAGCCTTCAGGTCGTCTGTATGCATGGGGCTGATTATGCCAACTTTTCCCGAATGCCCTCCGTCTAGGTTCTCGAGAGGAGCCGGGAGGCAGACTCACGTGCCGCGTTCACGGCTCTGGCAGGAGAGAACGTGTGACCGCACCCGATCTCGTCGGATCCTCGAGGCCGTCGGACTGCTTTCGGGGAAGGGAGTGAGCAGTCGGCCACGGTCGCGTCCGAACAGGATGAGGCAACCATGACAAAGACAATCATCAGTACAGCTCTGACGGCAGTGTTTGTGACGGTCGGAGTATTCGCCCCCGCTGCAGGTGCGCAAGTGCGCGTTCAATCCGGTCAAGGGTCTCAGGCGGTGACGGTCTTCACGGGGACCGGGTCCGTATTGGGCGTCTCCGTGCGGGATCTGAGCGCCGAGGAGATCGCAGCGGCCCGGTTGCCGCAGCCGGGCGGTGCGGTGGTCGAGGAGGTGCGAGAGGAAAGCCCGGCCGCTCGCGGGGGACTCCAGCGAGCCGATATCGTGGTGGAGTTCGATGGCGAGCGGGTGCGGAGTCGGCAGCACCTTGCGCGTCTGGTGCAAGAGACGCCGCCGGGTCGCACAGTTGCCGCCGTGGTGCTTCGGGACGGCTCGAGACGCACGCTGAACATCACGCCAGAGGCTCGTACGGGGATGACCATCGATGCCTTGTCGGATCTCGGGCGGGACATCGAGCGGAGTCTGCGGACGCTCCCCCGTGCGTTCTCCATGGAGCTCGATGTGCCCCGCAGTGTGGTACTGATGACGCCGGGAAGGTTGGGTGCCACCCTGCTCCCGCTCGATCGGCAATTGGCGCAGTACTTCGGGGCTGCGGAGGGTGTTCTGGTGTCGTCGGTCGACCCGGACACGCCCGCGTCCCGCGCGGGGCTGAGGGCGGGGGACGTGATTACCGCGGTGAACCAGCGTCAGGTGTCCAGGGTCAGCGATGTGAGCGACGAGGTCCGAAAAGCGCCAGCCGAGTCGGCGCTCGAGTTCAGAGTGACACGCGAGAAGACGGAAACCGCGCTCGTGGTCACGCTGCCGCCGCCACGCCGCCCGGCCGCGCGTGCGCCGTCGATCTAGAGATCACCGCCCGCGCTTCTGGCACGTGTCCCGGGCGCGCGGTTCGAGCACAGTGCGGGCCCCGGGCTGCTCGGCTCGCACCGGACGCGCGCACCCGGCCGCGTCACTCGACGGGCCTGAGAGGAATGTGCGTACCGATGCCGGGCGCATTCTCCATCTGCACGTTGTGTCCTTTCACCGGCGGCAGATCCTGGAACATGAAGTCCCACTTCCACCGCTCCGACGGATTCGACGCCTGCAACCAGGTACGCGCTGGAACCGGACGCGCGAACGCGAGTTGATCCGCTTGCGCGTACGGCGTATTGGGCAGAGCCGCGGCGATGGCCCGCCGCACATCGGTGGAGGTCTGATACGCGAGCGGCAATCCCAACGCCCGCGCCAGGCTCGCCAGAATCTCCCAATCCTCTCGCGCATCGCCAACGGGCGCGATCGCGCGGGAGGCACCCTGGACCCGGCCCTGATCGTTCGTGTAGGTGCCGTCTTTCTCGACGAACGTGGCTCCAGGGAGCACGATGTCCGCAACCGACACGAGCGGTGTCGTCACCACGCCTTGCGCGATCAGCAGAGGCAGGACGCCGTTCCGGCGGGCCTCGACCAACCATGACACCTCGCCAAGCGAGCCTTCGGGGCCGGGGTCGATCACGTACACGGCTCTGACCCGTCCCGATTCGACGACGGCCCGGAGGGCCGAGAGATTAGGCTCCCCGCCTTCGTTTCCATCGCCCACGGCGTAACCGAGGTCGCGGGCCCCAGTCACATTGGGAGCGTTCGTGGGTGGAATGGAAAACGCCGTCTGAGCGGGCTGAGATTTACTCGAATGGGTCCAACCGATCGTGACGACAGCGAGGCCGTCCTGGCCGAGCAGGCCCTGCACGGTCTCCCGGAGCACGAACAGTTCCTCGGTGGCTGCGTGTGCGGAAACCAGGAATCGCACCGACCCGGGGTCGGCCGATCCCGCCTCCCGAAGACGATCGCGGAGGATCACTTCGACATCGCGCCACGGCATCGCCTCGAGACGCCCTTCCCGCCGCAGCATCGGAGCGCGCAGGCGCGTGTCGCCCTCAATCCATCGGTACCCGAACCGGCCGATGTCGCACATCCAGTAGCTGTTGACGTCAGGGTTGAATCGTGGGGTGATCCGCACGAGCTGTGAGGCCTTGGCCCACTCGGGTTTGGCCTTCAACCACACACTCGTGTTGCAGCCCTTCGAGCACAGTGTGCAGACGGTATCCACGACACCCGGGTTGTCCCAGGGACGGCTCTTGAACCGGTAGTCCCGCGTCGTAATGGCGCCGACCGGGCAAACGTCCATGAGGTTGCCCGACAGCAGCGAGTGCACGCCCTCCTCGCGAAACGTGGCAATCTCGCTCCCGTACCCGCGATCGACGATGTTGATCTGTGCATCACCGTCGATCTCGCGCATGAAACGCACGCACCGCGTGCACAGAATGCAACGGTTTCGATTCAGCATCAGGGTGGGCCCGAAATCGACATCGGCTTTCACCCCTTCACCGTCGAACACCCGGCGTGGAAAGTCCATTCGACTTTCGGCCGGACCGAAGGAATACGAGAAGTCCTGAAGGGGGCATTCGCCACCTTTGTCGCAGACCGGGCAGTCCAAGGGATGGTTCAACAGGAGGAACTCGAACACGCTCGCGCGCGCCTGCACGACGTCGGGCTCACGCGTCAGTACGACCATGCCGTCGGTGCACACTGTCGAGCAGGACGTTTGGAGCTTGGGCATCTTCTCGATCCGGACGATGCAGACTCGACAGGACCCATCGACGCCAAGGCCGGGGTGATAGCAGTAGTAGGGGAGCGAGATACCAGCTTCAATGGCTGCCTGCAGCACGGTCTTGCCCTTTGCGACCGTGATCTGCCGACCGTCGATGGTCAGTGGGACCGTTTCCATAGCCGCCATCATATCAAGGGGGGAGGGGGGAGGTGGAAGCAGGGGAGGGCGAGGGCGATGCGTCTCCTATCGTATCTCCGAGAATTCGCCCAGTGCAGCCGAGTCGTTGTTGACTTGCACCCGGCGTACCTGCCCTGATGTGGGAATCGACTGCTCGACGACCGACTCGGTGATCTTCACGACGATGTCCTCCGTACGACCGTCGGTGTACGTCAGCGTGACGGTGACGGGTACGTCGAACACGAGGTCCCCGATCTGGTGGAAGCGCACGTGCACGGCTCCGCTCCCAATGGTCGTGCTGTACCGAAGGCGAGGGATTCCTGTCCCGTGAATCCAGCGCTCGAAGAACCGGTCGAGCTCGAGACCGGACACGCGTTCGAACGCACGCTGAAGGTCGTCGGTCCCGGCTTTCTGATATCGCCGATCTTCATAGAATGCGCGAAGCCCGCTGAAGAACATGTCGTCGCCGACGAGACGACGGAGCATATGGAGCACAGCCGCGCCCTTGTTGTAGACGAGGGCCCGGTAGGTGCGGAGATCCTCCTTGATGTGTCCGAGCCGGTACCCCAGATGGACGGGCCCCTGGTCCGACTGCGACAGCGCCCAGCGGCGGAACTGCCGGAGCATGTCGTGGAAGACTCGGTCGCCGCGGGTCTCGTGTGCGTAGAGCGCCGCGAAGTACTGCGCGAAGCCCTCGCTGATCCATTGCTCGTGGTAATTCTTCCAGCCAACCGCCTGCCCCCACCACTGATGGGCGAGTTCGTGCGCCAGAAAGAACTCCGGGAAGTTGTCGAACGCGGCCGGATCGTTTCGCCAGGTGATGTTGGGATTCGGAATCGGATCGTAGAGCATGACGAAGAAAGCAGGAGCGTGTCCGCCAGGCAGTTCGCTCTCCACGACCGCCACCGTCAACGCCCGGTACGGCGCCTCCCCCATCAGCCGCGAGTAGAACCGCATGATGTCTTCGGTTGGCTGCACGAGCGACCGCGCCCGCCCCTGCTGCCGGGGGGTCGACTCGATCAGGATATCCACCCGGACCGTCTCCGCACCCGTGCCATCTTCGTCGTGCAGCGACACGACAGTCTCGGCTACGCGCACGAACCGGCTCACGATCAGGGCGAGATACCGCACGGGCTGGTTGGTCCGGAATACGAACGCGTTGCCCTCCGGCAACGTCAGCAGATCGCGAAGGGTGACGGCGTCACTCCCGGTGACGGGCTCGCCCGAGGCGACGCAGCCGTAGCCGCGGGGCACGGTGATGCGCATGGTCGCCGTCGCGTAATCGGAGACAGGATTCTGCGGGTACCAGAACGAACGGCTGCTGAGCAGATAGTGAGGCTCCAGTCGGGCGGGTGCGAATTCGTTCGGGGGCCGGGGACTGTCCTGCGCCACGGCCAAGGTGTCGATGTCGGCTTGGTGGGAGGGCAGCTGACCGGAGTAGGTGACGACGAGCGTCACATCCGAGTCCTGCATGGCGGGTCGCGGCAAGTTGACCAGAATCATGTTCTGGTTCCTGATGCGCAGATGCAGCAGCCGCCCGTACTCGACGCTCGTGACCCCCGACACGGCGAGGGGCTCCGCCAGGCGCAGCAGAATCGTGGAGATCATCGGTGCCCGGACACGCAGCATCAGCCGCACGCGGCCCTGGAGTAGCTGCCGATCGGGGACGATTGAGGCCTCGATGTTGTAATCGAGGACATCGTAGTCTCGCAGCGCGTCATCGCTGTAGAAGCGCCCTCGCGCCTCGATCTTCGGCAACGATGCGTACAGAGCAATCGTTCGACGCCGGTCGCGTTGATAGAGGCTGATGTCTTCCGCCTGCGAGGCAGACAGCGAGTACGTCAGCGTATCGTAACGACGTGTCCGCACCTCGGCGAGGAAGTCCCCGGCGGGGGGCAACAGATGCCAGGGATCGCGGCTCAGATCCTGCAGGTCGACGTGGAACGACTTCGGCGATTCACGATCGAAGACCTGCTGCGCCTGTCGAATCGACCGCTGATCGGGCGTGGTGGGCGTCAGGCGTTCAATCGACGTGCGGCGTCGATAGTCGGATGGACCGATGCGTACAAATGCGTGCTCGAACGGCGTGACGAGCGTCTGATTGCCCGAGAAGATTCGCAACTGGACCTGCTCGGCTTCGGGCCGCGGCGAGAAGCGCATCTGTCCCCGACCGAGGAGCACGAGCCCGGTGACCCCATCGTCGCTCTCCACGTGAAACACCGTTCCATCGAGCGTCAGACGCAGATCCTCTGAGGTCAGTTCGAAGTCCCGTGCTTCATACGCCGTAGACGTATTGAGCCGCAGCCGGTGCAACCCTTCCACCGCGCTCATCCCTTCCATCCGGACAATCCGCCAGGAGTCGGCGTCGCCGTTCGAGGGTCGTTGCACTTCCATGCCGGCCGTCACGATACGCGCAGTTCCAGAGCGCTCCGCGAACACTTCCACGACAACCTGATAGCCGTCGCCCTCTGGCACTCCCTCGAGCATGGCCCGATCGCGCTCGCGTAGAACCGATCGGATGGCGCCCGCGGTGAAGAGCTCGCGCTCGTAACGTTCGAGTTGCTCCTCGGTGACCGCCGAGAACAGGGAGGGAAACGCAGCCCGATCGTCTGCGCTCAGGATCAACTCGAGGCGGGTCAGGAGGCGCGCGACCGGATCGTCGAGCGCAGTCTGCGCGCCGAGCTGGGCCGCTGGGCCCAGGACGAGGAGAACGCACACGACAGATGTGAGTAGTCGCAGAAACACAGCACTCCGGTCCTGACAAAGTACTACGACGCGGACGGCCTACGTTCGTACTGTCAATTAGACGCGATCAGGCGAGGGGGGGAAAGGGGGAGCGCCCGGTCCGCTCCCGCGCGCGGTCCCCGGTCAGCAGAGCCAGCTCGCGCCCGATCCTGGCGAAACAGTCCAGTGCGAACTGGAGCTGCTCACGTGTGTGCGTGGCCGTGACAATCGTGCGGACCCGCGCCTTCCCGCGCGGCACCGTCGGAAAGGCGATGCCCTGGGCGAACACGCCTTCCTCGAAGAGGCGATCCGACAGCTTCATGGCCAGAGCCTCGTCTCCCACAATCACCGGGGTAATCGGGCTCTCGCTCGCACCCGTGTCGAATCCGAGCGCCTCGAGGCCGGCCTTGAAGAATCGTGTGTTCTCCCACAGCCGCTCCATCCATTGCGGCTCGGTCTGCAGCACGTCCAGTGCCGCCAGGCAGGCGGCGGTGACCGAGGGCGGATGGGATGTCGAGAACAGGAATGGCCGAGCGCGGTGGTGCAAGAACTCGATCAGCGAGGTCGATCCAGCCACATAGCCCCCGAGCGCGCCGAGGGCCTTGGACAGCGTGCCGACCTGGACATCGACGCGACCGTGCAGGCCGAAGTGATCCACGGTGCCGCGCCCATATCTGCCGAAGACTCCGCTCGCGTGTGCATCGTCCACCATCATGATGCAGCCGAATTCGTCGGCCAGATCACACAGCGCCGGCAGGGCACCGAGGTCGCCGTCCATACTGAACACCCCGTCGGTGATGATGAGCGCGCGCCGGCTCCGGGGTAGGCCCTCCAGGATTCGGCGTGCGGCATCGACGTCCCGATGGGGAAACACCTTGATTGCGGCCCGGCTCAGCCGTGCACCGTCGATGATGCTGGCATGATTCAGCTCGTCCGAGATGATGACATCCTCACGCCCCAGCAGGGCGGCGACCGTGCCGGCGTTGGCCGCAAAGCCGCTCTGAAAGACCACGGCCGCCGGGGTCTGTTTGAACAGCGCCAGACGACGCTCGAGCTCCATGTGAAGGCGCATCGTGCCGGCGATTGGGCGGACCGAGGCGGTTCCGACACCCAGTGCCTGAAGCGCCTCCGCTGCGCGCTGACGCAGCATCGGATGCGTGGTCAGTCCCAGGTAGTTGTTCGAGGAAAGGTTGACGACGGAGTGATGATCGATCGTGGCTGCGGCTGTCTGTTCGCCGTCGAGCACACGGAGCTGGCGAAACAGCCCGTCCTTTCGCAGCAGCGCCAGCTCGGCATCCAGGTAGGCAAGCGGGTCGTTGCGCATGGCGCGGGATACGCTGCAAGCCTACGACTGCCCGATGACCGGTTCGCGAAATCCAAACACCAGGTAGGCACGGGCATCGACCGACTCACCGTTCCAACGCGCCGGTTCGAATTGCCACCGGGAGGCGGCTTCGAGTGCGGCCGCGTTGAACCCGGATCCGGACGAATACGCCACGGAAGTCGCCTGCACTTCACCATTGCCCCTCACGAGAACCTCCACGATCACCACACCATCGCCACGTGCACGCGGGGGATACGCCGGCGGCGAAGTCGTCACGGGCCAGAGCGGCTGTTCGGAGCCAGCCGGGCTTCGTGAAGGCGGTCGTGCACCGAAGGCCGGCGTGTCGTAGAGCATGGCAGGTCGGTAGATCGCGGCCACCAGAACCTGCGAGCTCGTCGGAGCCTCGTCGACAGTGGCAGGCGCGAATCGCCAGCTCGAGATGGCGCTGCGGAGCAGGCCGGCGAGCGGCTCGGTGCCGCGAGTCATCTGGATTGCCGTGACGGTTCCCGAAGGGCCGACGGTCGCGCTCAGCAGGGCTTCCGACCAGCCAACCACCTGCGGTGGAGGAAGCGGAGCTGGCCCGTCGAGGAGCCGCGCGGGAACGAAGTGAAGAGTGGACTCGAGCAGCGCCAAGCCGAGCACGCCGGCGAGCGCCGGGGCCCTCAGCGTTCGGCCACGTCGAGGCCGCATCCATCCGCCGTTGCCTCCGGAGTGAGACGAGGATGGACGGGCGCCCGCTATGAGTCGTGCAGAAGTGGGCTGATCGATGACCGGCGGTGGATGCCCAACGCACTGATCCGGCGCCTCGCAGTAGCGCATAATCTCCTCCGCAGCCGGTCGAGGCTCTGATGTTCTCGTCGCGACCGAGTCCTCGATCGGTCTCCAGCGCTTCTTGCGTGCGTGCGCGCCGGACCGCACTGAGGGACCGGCAACGAGTCCCGGATCCGCGTTTCGCGCCGCAGAGCGGTCCAGACGTGTGCCTGCGTTGCCTCGCTGAGCGTTTATAGCATGTTCCCCGGCGGTACTGCCTCAGGATCGCCGTTCGAAGGACGTTATCTGCAGAGTAAGATGAAGCATGACCACCAGGAGCTCTCGACCGATGCCGGTTGCCGACAGGGTCAGCCGGTTCTCCTACGCCATTCGCAACATCGTGGTGGAGGCGAAGGCGGTCGAGGCTCGCGGTCTTCCCGTGCGCTATCTGAATGTTGGTGACCCGGTCGCGTTCGGGTTCAGCACGCCCGCGCACCTGGTGGACGCGGCGGTCCGGGCGATGCGAGAGGGACGAAACGGGTACCTTCCGTCTGCAGGAATTCAGTCGGCGCGCGAGGCTGTTGCCGCCAATTCGGCGTCGCGGGGTGTGCCCATCTCGCCCGACCGTGTGCTCATCACGACAGGCACGTCCGAGGGCATCGAGCTCGCGTTGAGCGCGCTCGTGGACGAAGGAGACGAGGTTCTCGTTCCCTTACCGACATATCCGCTTTATACGGCCGTGCTCGCGAAGATCGGCGGAGAACCCCGCTATTACCGGACTGACCCGGGTCGGGACTGGCTCCCGGACGTGGACCACCTGCGGAGCCTCATTACGAGCCGCACGCGCGCACTGGTGGTGATCGATCCGAACAACCCAACAGGCACCACCTATCCGCCGTCGATCCGGCGGGCCGTCATCGAGATTGCCGATCGTCACGACCTGACGATTCTGGCCGACGAAGTGTACGGCGATCTCGTCTTCGAACACCCGGTCCCGCCCCTGGCGACACTCGACCTGGATGCTCCCATCATCTCCTTTTCCAGCTTGTCCAAGGCGTACCTCGCCCCGGGATGGCGAGCGGGATGGATGGTGGTGGGTTCGACGCCACGGCTGGATGACGCGTTGGCCGCAATCCGCAAGCTGGCCGATGGCCGGCTGTGCAGCCCGGGCCCGATGCAGTATGCGATTACAGCGGCTCTGACGGGCGACCGCTCGCACCAGGCCGCCTTTCGGGCGGCGCTGGCCGAACGTGCGCGTGTCACCACGCAGATGCTCAATGCGATTCCGGGGATGCAGTGCACGCCACCGCGGGCCGCATTCTACGCGATGCCGCGGGTGAGCCTGCCGCCGGGTCAGACGGACGAGGACTACGTTCTTGCGCTACTGCGAGCGACGGGTATCTTGTGCGTGTACGGTTCCGGGTTCGGGATGTCCCCTGAGGACGGATTTTTCCGGGTCGTGTTCCTGGCGGAACCACGTCAGCTGGCCGAGATCTACCGAGATATTGGAGCATTCACCGAGCACTATCTCGAGAGGAATCGGTGACTTGCTGAGAAAGATATGCACGCGCGACAATCGCTTCGCCCGATTCGCGGGTCCATTCTCATGGCCGGCAGGTAATATTTACACGCATGTCGATGCGATCCAGTGGAATGAATTCTGTAAGTTATTGATAGAACAGAACATACTTGATGGCAAGCGCATTGAATTAGCCCAGGCGTGCGACGAATGATGGCTCGAATCCTGACGACCGTGGGAGTGGTCGCGGTATGTGGTGTGGGTCTTCTTGCCGCCCCCCGCGTATGCCTCTCGTGCATAGGATCCGTCGAGTGGTCGACGGCGCATCCGGGCTCCGTGATTCGTGAGGCCGCGAGGAGGCTGCAGCCGTCGCCCGCATCCCAGACCGACACGCCCACGCCGACGTTCAGGGCGCAGGTGGAAGCGGTGACCGTTGCGGCCTCCGTCCGTGATCGCCGAGGTCGGATTGTCCGCGGCCTCGGGAAGTCGGACTTCCAGGTCAGGGAGAGCGGAATCAGACGGCACATTCTCGATGTCTACAGCGGCGACGCTCCCATCAGTCTTGGCGTGCTGCTCGACATCAGCGGCAGCATGGGCATCGGCGGCAACATGGATCGGGCGCGAGATGCCGTCGCCACGGCCATGAGGAGTCTCCGTGCCGGCGGTGATGAGGCGGCACTCTTTACGTTTGATTCCATCCTCGAGGAAGTCGTACCGTTCACGATGGACTTGGATCGTGTTCGGCGAGTGGGTCTCGAGGGGACGCCGTGGGGGAGAACATCGCTCTTCGACGCCACTGCCCTCACGGCGCGGCGCGTGGCGGAACGGACGAACCGCCATCGCGCGGTGCTCGTCATTACCGACGGTGTCGATACCGGGAGCACGATGACCGCCGTGGACGCCGCCAGGGTTGCCAGTTCCATCGATGTCCCCGTGTACTTGCTGGCGGTAGTGCATCCCATCGATCATCGGGGTGGACGCGTCGCGATGCTCCAGACCGACGCGGAGACCGCAGACGTGGCGACGCTGGCGGATCTCGTCCGTCTGACCGGTGGCGATCTGCGCGTATCGAGTACCCCAGCGCACACGGCGACGGCGCTGCGGGATTTGTTTACGGAGCTGCGGTATCAGTATTTGATCACGTTCGAGCCGGGTCTGCGCCTTGGGTGGCACCCGCTCGACATTCGAGGGCCGAAGAATCTGGTCGTGCACGCGCGCAGCGGGTACATGGCTGGGCCGTCGCCGCAAGCCGTGAGCGAGCGGCGTCTGCCGAATGCAGTCCAGGGCGGCTCGTGAGCCGCCAGTGAGGAGAGAGGTCATCATGCAAAAGAGCTTGTTCGTCGTGTCGATGCTCGCGCTCACGGTCGCAGTTGCGCCGGCGTGCGCCAGCAAGGGTTTCGTTCGGACCGAGGTCGGCAACGTGAACGACAAGGTGGATACGTTGGCCGGTACGCTCGAGGACACACAGGAGCGGACGCGCCGCAACGAAGAGCGCATTGGTCAGGTCGACCAGAAGGCTGAAGCGGCCGGTCAATCCGCCCAGGAGGCGCGCTCAGCTGCCGACAAGGCCCAGGCAGGAGTGAGCCAGGCACAGGCCGGTGTGAAAGAGGTGGGGGGCCGCGTGGATGAAGTCGTCGCCGCTTCGCGACGCCTGATCTACGAGGTGACCCTCAATGAAGACCAGGGCAACTTCGGATTCGGCCAGGCCACGCTCCCGGATGATGCCAAAGCGGCGCTCGACCGGCTGGTGGAACGGTTGAAGGCAAATCCGCAGAACATCTGGATCGAGATCGAGGGACATACCGACAACGTCGGCCCCCGTGAGCTCAATCAGCGCCTGGGTCTCGAGCGCGCCGAGGCCGTCAAGCGATACCTGTACGAGCAGCACCAGCTGCCGCTGCACAAGATGAATGTGATCAGCTACGGCCCCGAGAGGCCGGTGGCGCCGAACAACACCCGTGACGGCCGCTCGCAGAACCGCCGTGTGGTCGTGAAAGTCCTGGCGTAGGAACCTGCGGCCGAGGTTCTTCCTCAGCCGGCAGGGGAGCGCCCGATTCTCTTGCCGGCTCCGTCCGCGTTTAGACCACTGTTCCCTCATCCGGTTCAGCGGATGAGGGCGAATGCGAGGGGGGCTCGCGCGAGGGGCGTTGTGCCCTCTCTGAGCGCGGCGACGTACGTCCCGTCGCTGAGGATCCGCCCGTCGAACTCCGCCACGACCGTACCTCCGACGAGGGGTGTGGCAGGTCGTGTGGGCACGGGCCCAGGAAAGGGCCCCTCGACGCGCGGTCCGTGGCGTGGAATGCGTGTCACGAGTTCTGGCTCGATTCGTGTGCCATCGGCCCGCATCAAGTCGAGTGTGTAATCCGGAACCCCCACGAAGGTGTGCAGCGGGTGGAACGTCAGTTCGACGTGGAGATCGACGCGCGCTTCTCGTCCAAGGAGCATCTCGAGGGCCTGCTTCTGGGTCAATCCCCCGCTGCCAGCTCGCGCCCGCTCTTCCGCCGCCATGGCGACGCGCCGAAATGGCGTCACGATGTCGATATGGTCCACTGGCGCCTGAGCCACGATCACACGGTACTGTGCGTGGAAACGTGCGCGTTGGCTGTCGAGACGCGACTGTCCGATGATGATGGCGTCCTGGATGGCCTGAAGATCCAACGTGGGTTGCAGGCAGACCGGGGTCGCGTGCCAGAGGGACACGAGAGCGCCCACGATGAGGAAACGGACGGCCACACTCGAATAGTACCGCTGAAGATGGATTCGCTCAAACCCGCGGGCACCGATCGACCCACAGGAATGGCGGCTCGATGTCGCGGGTCACCAGACGCCGACGCCTGGGTCCGCTGTCGTGAAGTGTGTGCGTCGCGGCGGGGACGCGACGCACACGTCCGGGCTTCGCTGACGGACTGCCAGCTGACCGCGGATCTCAGAGACGGACTGCCCTGCGCGGCTGGCGCCGCGCAGCGTGTCGATATTCCCTTCGTGCCCCAGTTCTCGGGGACGTCTCGCTCACTGGAAACAGGCGTGGCACTTCGCCAATGAAGCGATTCGCAAAGCAGATTTCAGACCATTTCAAGTGATGCAGAATGTGCGCGAATTGTTCCTCTATATGACAATTCGATTACCAGAATCGAAAATGGATTTCGTGACGAGAACATCTGCACGGACGTGCCTAGAAAAGAGCCGGGCTGGCCTATCTGCACAGAAGCGTCTGCGCCCGCCGATCGGAACCGGGATGGTCAGTCACCGGTCGCACATGAGCTCCGGAGTAATATCCGCCAATGGATGTTCGGGGAAAAGTCGCGCTCCTGACCGGTGGGCGGCGAATCGGGGCCGTGGTTGCGACCGAGCTCGGTCGGCATGGCGCTCACACGGCGCTGCTGTATTTTCGCGAACGGGCCAAGGCCGAGGAGACTGCCGACGCCGTGCGTGGTTTCGGCCCGCGTGCCCTTACGATGCAGGCGGACCTGCGCCAGCCGGATGAATGCAGACGCGTGGTCGAGCAGACGGTGGATACCTTCGGACGGCTCGACATCCTCATCCACATGGCGTCGATCTATGCGGCGAAGCCGTTCGACGAGCTGACGCTCTCCGACTGGGAGGATCAAATGGCGGTGGACCTCCGCGCGGCCTGGTTGTGCGCCCGTGCGGCGGTGCCGCACATGCGCCGCTCGCGTGGCGGGCGCATCATCACCTTCTCGGACTGGGTGGCTGGAAGCGGTCGCCCGAGATATCCGGGATACCTCGCCTACTACGTTGCAAAAGCCGGCGTAATTGCCTTGAGCGAGGGACTGGCGCTGGAGTTGGCGGCTGATGGCATTCTCGTCAATGCCATTGCCCCTGGGCCAATCGTAGCTCCGGAGGGTACGACCGCCGAGGAGATCGCAAAGATCGAGCGCGCCACGCCGCTCGGGCGGTGGGGTGGCGAACGCGAGATTGCCAAGGTCGTGCTGGCTCTCATCGACAGCGACTTCATTACCGGAGAGACGATCCGAGTGGACGGCGGGAGACACGTCAAGTAGCGACGTTCCCGGCTGCTGGTCGGCACCCATGTCGTACCGCGGATCGGTCGAGGCGACCGCGCTACCGGGTGCCGGTGGATAGAGTGTCTCCGCTCAGTACACGCATGACGAAATCGAACATCAGTTGCCGCACGTGCAGGTTGAGCGCCGGGTCGGTGATGGAATGACGTGACCGCGGGTATAGCATCATCTCGAATGGCTTGCCGGCTTTCTGCAGCGCATGGGCGAATTGCAGGGAGTTCTGCATGTGCACGTTGTCGTCGAGCGTGCCATGGATGAGAAGTATCCGGCCGTGCAGTCGATCGGCCGCGAGGTACGGAGACGTGCGGTGATATCCATCGGCATTGTTCTGCGGCATCTTCATGTACCGCTCGGTGTAGATCGTGTCGTAATCGCGCCAGTCGGTGACTGGCGCCCCCACGATGCCCGCGGCCCAGCTCGTGCTGTGTGTGAGCGCGTAGGCGGTCATGAAGCCGCCATAACTCCAGCCGCTCAGAACGATGCGCGATGCGTCGACATACGACTGCTGCCGCAGCCAGGTCACACCGTCCTCGAGGTCCTGCAGTTCCAGTTCGCCGAGCCGGCCGTATACCGGCCATTGCGATTCGACACCCCGGCCGCTGGCGCTGCGGTTGTCGAGAATCCACACGAGGATTCCCTGCTGGGCCAGCAACTGGTGAAACATGTACTGCACGCCGCCCCACTGGTTCCGCACCTGAGCCGCTCCCGGTCCTGCGTACGTGGACTGATAGACGGGATAGCGCCGTGAGGGATCGAAATCAGGCGGCGTGATCAGCATGCCGTCCATCACGAAGCCGTCGCGGGTCGGAACCTGCACGAACTCAGGTACGGACAGGCGGTATTCGGCGAGGGCGGGAACCGCGTTCCGATCGATCGTGCGGAGCTCGGTTCCGTCCGCACGGTGCAGCCGTACCTGCGTCGGAGTGTGGAGGTCACTCCAGATGCCAACGTATTGTGTGAAGGTCGGATTGAAGACGGCGCGGTGTGTGCCGTCCCGTTGTGAGAGTCGGGTGAGGCCGCTGCCGTCCAGGCGGATACGATAGATGTCGGTGCCGATCGGCGCGCGCTCGGTCGCCGCGACGTAGATCCAGCCAGTGGCTTCGTCGACGCCGTACAGCGTCCGTACGTCCCAGCTCCCGCGGGTCACGTGATGGAGCAGGTGTCCATCCGGCTGGTACCGGTAGAGATGTTTGAACCCGCTGCGCTCGCTGAACCAGAGAAACGACCCGTCTTCCAGCCAGATCGGATTGCCGTTCTCGTTCACCCACGCCGGACTGGTCTCGCGCAGTACGGGGCGCGTACGCCCCGTGGATGCGTCGGCCAGGTGCAGGTCCAGCCAGGTCTGTTCGCGATCCTGGACCTGGTGCACAACCTGGCGTGAATCGCGTGTCCAGTCGACGTTCACAATGAGATAGTCGAGCGCGGAGTATGTGCTGAGATCGACCCATGACGGGCTGCCGCCCGCGACCCGGGAGATGCCGAGCTTCACACCCGGATTCGGATCGCCCGCTTTCGGGTAACGCATCACTTCCACGTCCGGGCGATACGGGATGTGGTCCACGATCGTGTACGTCGGCACTCGACGTTGATCGAGCTGGAGAAACGCAAGTCGCGTCGAATCCGGGCTCCACCAGAAGGCCCGGAATCGACCCCGTCCGTAGATCTCTTCCTGGTAGAGCCAGTCCAGCTTGCCATTCAGGATTTCGTCATCGCCGTCGGTGGTCAGCGCGCGTTCGATCCGCGTGTCGATATCCACGACGTAGAGGTTGTTGGCACGGACGAACGCGACGATACGCCCATCAGGGCTGAACATCGCCTCTTCTTCGCTTCCAACCGTACTGGTGAGGCGTGCGGCTCGCGAGGTGGTGAAGTCGTAGTAGTAAAGATCGTCGGCGATCGTCAGAAGGGCACCCGTTCTCGGGGGACTGACGGTGATCCGGTTGGACCAGGCGAGCTGACCGGCCTCCTCCCGGGTAACGCCCGGGAGCGCCGCGAGGGCGGTCTCGAAACGGGCCTGATCGAACAACGGCGCCGTCTGGCCCGATGACGCGTCGACCCGCAGCCACTGCACGCCGCGCCCGTCTCGGCGGACCACCGTGTACGTATCCGCATCGAGCCAGGTGATGCCTGTCTCCGGTGTGCCGCTGAAGTCGACACGGCGCTGAGGGTCGTAGAGTGTTTCGAGGGTCAGCGGGCGTTGCCCCTGGGCGGCGGCTCCGATTCCGAGCAGGATCAGGCCGAGACAGAGTCCGGTCGATCGCAGGCGCTTCTGCATGCGGGCAAGATTACCATTCAGCAGCGGCCGGCCCATACAGCGGTCGACACGGACCCACAGGGTCACGGTCGCGCATCGACCGGGGACGGCGAGGTGACGGACATCGGCGGGCTGAATGGCTGAGTTGACGTTCTGGGGCGCCGCTCGCACGGTGACGGGGTCCAAGGTTCACGGTGAAACTGGCCCGATGGAGGCATCGAAGGCACTCATCGAGGCCCCCTGGGTTGGGTCCCACGCATGCCGGTGCATGGAGAGACCATTGCGCTCGGTGGGTCCGCGCCGTCGCCGTCCTGACACGGGGGGTTCGCGCTGTCGGGGCGCCAATCTTGACTTTCCGGTTAGTTGGATTAACTATACGGTTAGTTATCATGCTGACCACGCGCCCGGCGCGCCCCCGCTCCGGTCCTCACCGTCGCACGACGGCGGTCCGGTCCAGCCGCGCACGCAGACGCCCCTCGGTTCCGGCCTCCGACACTCGCACGGCGATCTTCGCCGCTGCCGCCAATGGCTTTTCTGCTCGAGGCTTCGACGGTGTCACCGTCGGCAACATCGCACGCGAGGCGGGCGTCAACAAGGCGATGATCTACTACCACTTTCCCGACAAGCTTGCTCTGTATCGTGGGGTGGTCGCCGAGATGCTCGCGGCGGCGAGTGCCCACATGGCCGAGATTGCCGCCGCGCCCGAGACTCCCGACGTCAAGGTGCAACGCATCGTCGACATGTTCATTGGTCTGACGGCCGAGCGCCCCTGGGGTCCTCCCTTGATGCTGCGGGAGATCGCCGAGGGCGCGCCACACCTCGACCTCGCGACCCTGGGGCTCATGCGCAGTGTCTTCCTGTCGTTTCGCCGGATCCTGGCCGAAGGGGAGACGCTGCGGATGTTCCGAACGCTCAACCCCGTCCTGGCGTATGTCAGCGTGGTTGGGCCACTGCTGCTCAACGCCGCTCGCGAGCGTGCGGCGGCGCTGCCAGGCCGCCGGCAGCTGCCGATGTTCGCCGAGGTCTCACGGGACGAACTGGCCGCCCACATGCGAACAGCCATCGGACGCCTGTTCGCGAAGGACGAGAGATGACTCGCGTTGCGGTCGTGCCGCTGCTCGTACTGGTCGCCGCGTGTAGTAACAGCCCGTCAGACACGATGATTCGCGTATCGGGCCATGTCGACGCCACGGAGATTCGGCTGGCCCCCGATGTCGGTGGCCGCGTCCTCGAGATGGGGCCGCGCGAGGGCGCTCGCATCTCGGTCGGTGATGAGATCCTTCGACTCGACCCCCGCGACACCGAGTTGGCCCTGCGGCGCGTTCGTGCAGAACTGGCGCAGGCGGAGGCACAGCTCGCGCTCGTGCGTGCAGGCGCACGGGCCGAAGAGATTCGTCAGGCGGAGGCCGAGATCGACGCTGTCCGAGCAGAGCTGGCCGCAGGTCGGGCGGAACTCGCCTCGGCCGATCAGGATCTCACCCGGTTCGAGACCCTGCTCGCGACCAACGCCGGCTCGGTGAAGCAGCGGGACGACGCTGCCACGCGACGTGATGTCGCGCGCGACCGTCTGGCGGCGGGCGAGGCTCGGCTGCAGGCGGCACAGGCGGCGCTGGATCGCCTTCTGGCGGGTGCCCGCGCACAGGAGATTCTCGCCGCGCGTGCGCGTGTCGAGGCCGCCCGGGCCGGGGTCGCCATGCTCGAGAAGAGCCTGGCCGATACGACTCTCGTATCCCCGGTCGACGGCATTGTCACCGAGCAGCTCGCTCACGTCGGCGAAATCGTTGCGCCGCGTGCACCGGTGATCGTGCTGGTCGATCTGGATCGCGCATGGGCCGATGTATTCGTGGCGGGCCCGACCGTACCGCGCATTCGACTGGGACAGACGGCGACGCTCTTCACCGATGCGGGCGGTCCCGGTATCGCGGGTACGGTTACGTATGTATCTCCGATCGCCGAGTTCACTCCTCGCAATGTGCAGACGGCCGACGAGCGCGCCCGCCTCGTCTACCGCATTCGCATCAGTGTGGACAATCGCGATGGCGTGCTGAAGCAGGGGATGGCGGTCGAGGCCGAGATTCCGCTCCTGGCCATGCCGGCACATACATCATGACCGCGCTGGCGTTCGACCGTGTCGTGAAGCGCTTCGGTGCGGTGGCGGCCGTTCAGCAGCTCTCGCTGACGGTTGGTCGTGGCGAGCTCTTCGGTCTCATCGGTCCGGATGGCGCCGGCAAGACCACCGCCATCCGGTTGTTGTGCGGCCTGCTCCGTCCCGATGCAGGCGCCGTGCGTGTGCTGGGGCACGACCCGGCGCAGGACCATCGGGCCATCACGGCGCGGGTGGGCTATCTCTCGCAGCGGTTCAGCCTCTACGGGGACCTCAGCGTCGACGAGAACATCGCGTTCTTTGCCGAGATCCACGGCGTCCGCGATCACCGATCGCGCAGCGCCCGTCTGCTCGATCTGACCCGGCTCACGCCCTTCCGGGGCCGACTGGCGGATCAGCTGTCGGGTGGAATGAAACAGAAGCTGGCACTGGCGTGCACGCTGGTGCACGAGCCGGAGGTCTTGCTGCTCGACGAGCCGACGACCGGAGTGGATCCCGTGTCGCGTCGTGAATTCTGGAGAACGCTGTCCGAATTCCTCGCCGCTGGCGTCACGGTGCTGCTGTCGACGCCATATCTCGACGAGGCGGAGCGGTGCTCGCGCGTGGCGTTGCTTCACGAAGGTCGGTTGCTCGCACTCGACGAGCCGGAGCGGCTACGGGGCAGTCTCCGCGGCACGCTTCTGGAGGTCACCACGGCGGATCCCGCGCGTGCGGTGAACGCGTTGCGCGAGTGGGGTCACGGCGACGCGCAGGTGTTTGGCGATCGCGTGCATGTGTTCTCGTCGTGCACCGATAAGGACGAGGCGATTCGCCACTTCACGAGGGACGCCAGCCGGGCTGGAGTCGAGCCGACGAGCGTTCGCCCGATCCTGCCGTCGCTGGAGGATGTCTTCATTGCGCGATTGGGTGGCGCCGAGAGGAGTTCTCTGTAGGCCGCGAACGGTGCGGTGCCCATTTGGACCAGGCCTGCCGGCCCGAATGCTTCAAGTCGTTGATGGACACAAACATGCTGGTCACACGAGAATTGCGGCTCTGTGCCTGTGCACTGGTCGTGCTGGTGTTGCCGCACACGGCAGCGGCGCAGCCGGCGCCGCCCGCGTTGACCCTGGACGACGCCATCACCCGTTCCTTCGAAACGAGTCATCGGCTCGCCCAGATGCGAGCACACGGCGAGGCCGCAGAAGCAGCCATCCGAGGCCGTCAGGCTGAGCGACGGCCCGAAATCACGACGGTCGCCGGGTATACACGAACGAATCACGTGGACGAGTTCGGTGTTCCATTGCCGGATGGCCGGCTTCGTGTCATCTACCCCGACATCCCGAGCAACGTGCACACGCGAATGGCCTTCCGCTGGCCCATCTACACAGGGGGACGACTCGACGCGCTCGAGCGTGCGGCTCAGGCGGAGGCCGGCGTGCGAGCAGCGGAGATCCGGATCGCGCGTGCAGACTTGCGTTTCGAGGTCGTACGGAGCTACTGGGGGCTCGCGACGGCAGAAGAGGCCGTGAAGGTGCTGGAGAGTGCGCTCGTCCGTGTCGAGGGGCACCTCGCGGCGGTGCGCAGCCGGTTCGAAACCGGCCTGGTCCCGCCCAACGATGTATTGAGTGTCGAAGCTCAGCACTCGCGGCAACGGATGCTGCTCATCGAGGCGCGGAACCAGCGTGAGGCGTCGAGCGCCGGGCTCCGCCGGCTTATCGGAGCGGAGCCGGACGAGGCGCTGGCGCTCGCGGACAGGTTCGACTCGCGAACCCCGTCCGACGACGCCGCTGTCACGACGCCCGGTGCTCTGGTGGAGGCAGCGCTCGCGCAGCGCCCTGAACGGGAGGCCCTGCTTCTCGGGCTGGCGAGCGCGATACAGCGACATGAGGCGACTGCCGCCGGGCGATGGCCCACCGTGACCGCTGCCGGCGGGGTGGACTATGCGAATCCGAATCCGCGGCTCTTCCCTCGGCGTGATGTGTGGCGGGAATCGTGGGACGTGAGTGTGCATGTCGGCTGGATATTGTGGGATGGTGGTCGGACGGCTGCCGCACGCGCGGAGGCTGTGGCGGGCATTGCGGCGTCGCGCGCACGTCTGGCGGACTTCGACGAAGGCGTGTCAACCGAGGTCCGCCTGCGACTGCTGGATCTGGACTCGTCTCAGGCCGCGGTTGCGGCTTCGGCCGATGGTATGAGAGCTGCAGCCGAAGCGCGCCGCGTCGTGGACGAGCGTTTCGCCGTTGGAATCGCGGTGACGACGGATGTGCTCGACGCACAGATCGCGTTGCTCCAGGCGGAGCTCGATCGTACCCGCGCCCTGGCCAGCGTGCGTCTGGCGGAGGCCCATCTCGAGCGCGCGCTGGGGCAGTGAGACTGGCACCGTGCAGATCGCAACCAACCCGCCGTCACCGTCGGATCCACGCCTGATCTCGACGCCCCTTGCCATCCAGGTTCGCGGCCTCACCCGCCGGTTTGGCAGCTTCGTTGCCGTGGACCAGCTTTCGTTCGACGTGCGTCGAGGGGAGGTTTTCGGCTTTCTCGGTGCCAATGGCGCCGGCAAGTCGACCACCATCCGCATGCTGTGCGGGCTGCTGCGGCCCAGTGGCGGCACGGCGCTCGTGGATGGAGTCGACGTGGCCGGCGACCCGGAGGGGGTGAAGCGGCGCATCGGGTACATGTCCCAGAAGTTCTCGCTGTACGAGCATCTGACCGTCGATCAGAACATCCGCTTTTTCGCGGGAATCTATGGCCTCCGGGGGTCGCACCTCGATCAGCGCCGCCGTTTTGTCCTCGATATGGCGGGGCTGGCCGGGCGCGAGCACATGCTCGCCCGACAGCTGTCGGGCGGCTGGCGCCAGCGGCTGGCGCTCGGATGCGCGATTCTCCACGAGCCGCCGATTGTCTTCCTGGACGAGCCGACCGGCGGCGTGGATCCGCTGTCACGCCGGCGGTTCTGGGATCTCATCGCCAACCTCTCGCACGCCGGCACGACCGTGCTGGTGACCACGCACTACCTCGACGAAGCCGAACACAGTCATCGACTGGCAATCATCCACCGGGGACGATTGGCGGCTGTCGGTTCGGTGGCCCAGTTGAAGGAGAGGTTCGCCGCACGCCCGATCATCGAGGTGCACGCCGCACAACCCGTAGCCGTCATGGACGCGCTCGCGGACCTGCCCGGCGTGGAGAAGACCAGCATGTTCGGCACATCCGTGCATGCGGTGGTGAGTTCGGCAGAGACGACGGCGGCCGTCCTGCAAGCAGCGCTCGTATCGAGGGGCCTGCCGGTGCGGTCGGTGACATCCGTGGCGCCGTCCCTGGAGGACGTGTTTCTCGACATCGTGGAGCGCGAGCGCGAGAGTGTATGACGCGTCCCCTCATTGCGGTCGCGCACAAGGAGCTGCGTCAGATCGTCCGGGATCGACGCACGCTTGTCATCCTTCTGTTCGTCCCGGCGACGTTCCTCCTGCTGTACGGCTATGCGCTGAACTTCGACATTCGCAACGTGCGACTGGCAGTGCGCGACGAGGATCGGTCATCGGCCAGCCGGGCGCTGGTGTCGGCGTTCGTCGATTCCGGGTACTTCGAGTTCGTCGACGCCGTCGACTCGGACGCGCAGCTGCACGCCCGCATCGACCGCGGGGACGTTCGCGCAGCGGTGATCATTCCTCGTGGCTTCGCACGGCATGTCGCCACTCACAGACCAGCCACCGTGCAGGTCATCATCGACGGCGACAACGCCAACACGGCCAGCCTCGTGCACGCGTACGTGGACGCGTTGATGGCGGAGTACGCTGCGGCGCGCGCGGCCGCGGGTGTTGGTACCGCGCGCGCGCCGATCGTCGTCGAGCCAAGGGTGTGGTACAACCCGCAGCTACGCAGCGCGCTTTTCCTCATTCCCGGGCTCATCGCATACATCGCCATGATCACCGCCGTGACCTCGACGGCACTGTCCGTCGTGCGAGAAAAGGAGCGCGGAACGATGGAACAGATCCGGATGTCGCCGATCGGGCCGGCCTCCTACGTGCTCGGAAAGGCGCTGCCCTATCTGGCGATCTCGTTCGTGTCGGCCGCGATCATCATCGTGGTCGCCATGGCGTTCTTTGGCCTCCCGATGCGTGGGTCGTGGGCGGCACTGGCGCTCACGCTGGGTCTGTTCCTGGTGGGGGCCCAGGCGCAGGGACTCGTCATCTCCACGGTGTCGCAGTCGCAGCAGGTGGCATTCCAGCTTGCGATGCTGTCGTCGTTCCTGCCGGCACTCGTTCTGTCGGGCTTCATCTTCCCGATCCCGAGCATGCCCGAGCCGGTCCAGGCGATCACGTACGTCGTCCCGGCGCGCTACTTCGTCGCGGCGCTGCGGGCGGTCGTGCTGAAGGGTGCGGCGTTCGAGGCCTTCTGGTGGGACGTCGCGGCGCTTGGGGCCTTTGCCACGGTGGCCCTGGGTCTGGCGTCACTGCGACTCTCGAGGGAGTGGAGATGATCGCCCGCTGTTCGAGCCGACTCACGAGGGCCGGTTGACATGCGGAGAGTCGCATTCCTGATGTGGAAAGAGCTGTTGGAGTTGCGGCAGGATCCGCGGCTTTTCAGCATCGTGATCCTCGCCCCGATCATTCAGCTCGGTGTGCTGGGTTACGCGGCGACGACCGACGTGCGCGACATCCCACTCGTTGTCGTGGATGCTGATCGGTCGAGCCAGAGCCGCGCGCTGATCAGCCGCTTCGACGCGTCCGCCAATTTCGTAGTCGTTGGCGTCGTGGGCGCAACGACGGACATCGATCCGTGGCTCGATCGGGGCGAGGCGTGGATGGCCCTGGCGATCCCTCCGAGGTTCGGGGAGGCGGCCCACCGTGGACGGCCGGCGCGCCTTCAGCTCGTCGCCGATGGTACCGACGCGAACTCAACCGGCGTGGCGCTCGCCTATGCACGCGCGCTGGTCGGCCGCTACGCCCGCGAGATGGCAGTCGAGACGCGGGGAACGCGCGTCGAGCCGGCCGTGGCCGCCGACGTTCTCGTCTGGTTCAACCCGCGCCTCGAGAGCCGCGATTTCATGATCCCGGGTATCGTGGCCCTGCTGCTGCTGGTCGTGACGACGAATCTCTCGGCGATGGCCCTCGTGCGCGAGAAGGAGACCGGCACGCTCGAGCAGCTGAACGTCACTCCACTGGCACGATGGGAGCTCATCGCGGGCAAACTCCTGCCTTACGCGCTCATCGGGATGATCGACGTCGTGCTCGTCCTCGTTGTCGCCATTGGCTGGTTCGAGGTGCCCATGCGGGGCAGCCTGGTGTTGCTGTTCGTGATGAGTCCCGTCTACCTGATGACGACGTTGGGTCTCGGCCTGTTCATCTCGACGATCTCGGACACGCAGCAGCAAGCCATGATGACCGGCGTGTTCTTCTTCTTGATGCCGATGATCTATCTGTCGGGATTCGTGTTCCCGATCGAGAACATGCCATCGTGGATTCAGCCCCTCACCTACTTCATTCCGCTACGTTACTTCCTGGTCATCCTGCGCGGGGTCTTTCTGAAGGGCGTTGGCCTCGAAACGCTGTGGCCGCAGGTCGTTGCGCTGTCGGCGTGGGGCGCGGCCATTGTCGTACTGGCCACCATCCGGTCACGGAAGCGCCTCGCATGAGCGCCAGTGGGGCTAGGATGGACGGCCCGCCGATCAGTACGGGACGTTCGAGCTCTGGTGGGACTTCGACTGGCGCGGGCCCTCTGTCGGCTTTCGCGAAGCATACGGCAGGCCCGTCGCGGGCAAGCGTAGAATTGTCGAGGCAGGAACGAAGTCGAATGGCCGAACGTCACGGGGTCGTCCTCGGAATGATTGAGCACAGACCCGTGAGACTCGTGCCAACCGCGTGTATCCGGTGTGACGGCGCGTGACCGCGTTTTCGCACCGCCTGCCCTGGCGTACGGACACCAACGCAATCAGCCGCGCTGTTGACGCCCTTCGCGCCAGTGGCACGCGGTTCGTCGATCTTACCGAGTCCAATTCGACGCAGGTCGGACTTTCGTACCCGTCCGATCTGCTCGAAGAACTTGCGAACCCGCGCGGGCTCGTCTACGAACCGCACCCACGAGGACTCCGCGCGGCGCGGGAGGCTGTGA
Source organism: uncultured Bifidobacteriaceae bacterium (assembly GCA_964505975.1). GTDB lineage: Bacteria > Acidobacteriota > Vicinamibacteria > Vicinamibacterales > UBA2999 > Gp6-AA40. The sequence continues at coordinate 68,808 of CAZDLW010000002.1, forward strand.
CGGCCGAGGCGGCCCGTCGCGGCACAGTGATCGATCCGGCCCACGTGCTGATGTCGGCGAGCACGAGCGAGGCGTACAGCTGGTTGTTCAAATTGCTGTGCGATCCCGGGGATTGCGTACTGGTCCCGCGACCGGGATATCCGCTGTTCGAGCATCTGACCCGCCTGGAGGCAGTGAGAGCCGTTCCCTACGAGATGACGTACAGGGGTCGATGGGAGATCGAGTGCGATTCGATCAGCAGCGCGCCGGCCCGGACCCGTGCGGTCCTGCTCGTGTCGCCGAATAACCCGACCGGTTCGTTCGTGTCGGTGTGGGAGCTCGAGCGGATCCAGACGCTCTGTGCGAACCGGGGCTGGGCGCTCGTCGTGGACGAGGTGTTTGCCGACTACGTCCTCGAGACCGACTCGGCGTTGAGGGACGTGGCGCCGCGCGCGGGTGTCCTTTCGTTCAGTCTCGGCGGTGCGTCAAAGGCGGTGGGGCTCCCGCAGCTCAAGCTCGGCTGGATTGTCGTGGGGGGGCCTCCTCCCCAGCGCGATGCTGCGATCGAGGCGCTGGAGCTCGTTGCCGATACCTTCCTGTCTGTCGGGACACCTGTGCAGGTCGCTGCGCCGAAGGTGTTCTCGCGAGGGGCCCTGGTTCGTAGCGCGATTCACCGCCGCATACAGCGGAATCTGGCGCACGCACGACAAGTGGCGTCGGACTACCCGTGGTGCGACGTTCTGCGTGTTGAAGGCGGCTGGTCGGCAGTGGTACGCGTACCTGCTGTGGCCACCGAGGAGCAACTCGTGTTAACCCTGCTCGAGCGCGAGCGGGTGCTCGTTCATCCCGGGTACTTCTTCGACTTCGCGCACGAGGCGTTTCTGGTGGTGAGCCTGCTGCTTCCAGAGGATGTGTTTGCCGACGCGCTGCCGCGAGTACTGAATGTGGCTCGACCACACGCACTGTAATCTTCTCCTGCGCCACTCGGCTGAGCACGTAGAATCGAACTCGCGGATCGTATGACACGTCGCAGCGGGATTCTCATTCCTTTGTTCTCGTTCCCCTCTTCCCGGAGCTGGGGAATCGGCGAAATCGGCGACATCGCGTCGATGGCGCGCTGGCTGCGTCTGGCCGGCCAGCGCCTCCTGCAGCTGCTTCCGATCAACGAGACGTCTCCCGGCGAATCGTCGCCGTACTCGGCGCTCAGTGCCATGGCGATCGATCCGCAGTTCATCACGCTCGAGGGACTCGAAGACTTTCATGCGATCGGCGGTGAGGCCGCGTTGGAACCGCCGGTGCGAGACCGGCTCGAGGCAGTGCGGCTGTCACCCAGTATCGACTACGACGGCGTTCGACGGTTGAAGCAGCACGCGCTGTGGCGGTCCTTCGCCTGGTTCCGTGACGTGGAGCTGGCCGGCGGCACGCGCCGAGCGGCAGCCTTCCATGCGTACGTCGGAGAGCAGTCGTGGTGGATCGACGACTACGCGCTTTTTCGGGCGCTCCACGCCCACTACGGCGAGGGCCACTGGAGCCACTGGCCCGGGCCGCTGCGATCCCGGCAGCCCGCGTCCCTCGATCGCGCGCGCCTGGAGCTGCGAGACGACATTCTGTATCGCCAGTACCTGCAGTGGGTCGCCGGCGATCAGTGGGGCGGGGCACGCGAGGGTGCCGCCGAAATTGCCCTCTTCGGAGATCTGCCGTTCATGGTGAGCGCCGACAGCGCCGACGTGTGGTCCCGGCAGGACGAGTTCTGCCTCGACGCATCGGTTGGTGTGCCGCCCGATGCCTTCAGTGACACAGGGCAGGACTGGGGGCTGCCGGTCTACCGGTGGGACGTGCTTGCCGAGCGCGACTTCGATTGGTTGCGTCACCGTGCACGACGGAATGCGGATCTGTTCGACGGATACCGAGTCGATCATCTGGTCGGCTTCTATCGGACGTACTTTCGCCCCCACGACGGCAGTCCGCCGCAGTTCACGCCCGAAGGAGAAGAGGCTCAGGTGGCACTGGGGGAACGTGTGCTCGGTGTCTTTCGGGAACCCGGCTCGGAGATCGTCGCCGAGGATCTCGGGACCGTGCCGGACTTCGTGCGAGACTCTCTCGGACGACTGAAAGTCCCGGGTTACAAAGTGCTGCGCTGGGAGCGGTACTGGCGGCAGGAGGGTGAACCGTTCAAAAACCCGGTCGATTATCCGAGCACCGCAGTGGCAACGTCCGGCACGCACGATACCGAACCGCTGGTGCTCTGGTGGGAGAACGCTCCCGCTGCTGAACGGGAAGCAGTGCTGGCCGTTCGATCCGTCGCGTCTCACCTGAGCGACGACGATCGGGGCCGTGCACTCCAGACGTCCGAGCTGCCGCGGACGGTTCGCGAAGCGCTGCTCGAAGCGCTGTTCGCGTCGGGTGCCGACCTCCTGATACTCCCGATACAGGACGTATTCGGTTGGCGGGATCGCATCAACCAACCGGCCACGGTCGGCAGCGACAACTGGACGTGGCGCCTGCCCTGGCCGTCCGATCGGCTCGCCTCACAACCCGAAGCCATTGCCGTCGCCAGCCAGCTCAGTGGGTGGGCCAGGGAGCACGGCAGATAGGGGCACAGGTCGCCGGGATCGTCCGTCCGCGCGGCTGGGCTCGATCTGTGGCCGCTACCTGGCAGCCTGCATCCTCGCCCATGCGTCCTTGAGCGTCACCGTACGATTGAACACCGGGGCGCCCGGGCGTGTGTCGGGATCCACGCAGAAGTACCCCTGACGTTCGAACTGGAGGCGCGCGCCCGGTGCCAGCGTGGCGAGCAGCGGTTCGACCTTGCAGCCGGGGAGCACGACAAGGGAGCCGGCGTTGAGGTCGTCGAAAGGGTCGCGATCCCCCCGTTCCGGATCCTCGGATCGAAACAACCGATCGTAGAGTCGTATCTCGGCATCGACAGCGTGTCCGGCCGACACCCAGTGAATCGTGCCTTTTACCCGGCGCGTCGCCGCGGCGCCCGTCAACGAATCGAGATCCACCGTGCAGCGCAGCTCGGTGACCGTCCCAGAGCCATCGTGGATGGCGCGTTCGCATTTAAGGATGTAGGCATAGCGCAATCGCACTTCGGCACCGGGTGAGAGCCTGTGGTATTTCTTCGGCGGGTTCTCCATGAAGTCGTCCCGCTCGATGTACAGCACTCGCGAGAACGGGACCTGGCGGGTTCCGGCGGCCGGATCTTCGGGATTGTTCACCGCGCCGAGTTCCTCGACACGACCGTTCGGGTAGTTCTCCACGACGACGCGGAGCGGGTGGAGGACTGCCATCGCACGATGGGCGCGTGTGTTCAGGTCCTCGCGCACGGTGTGCTCGAGCAGCGCAATGTCGATGACGTTCTCCTTCTTGGCGACACCGATCCGGGAGCAGAAGTCGCGAATGGCCTCGGGCGTGTAGCCGCGGCGGCGCAAGCCGGCGATCGTGGGCATTCGGGGATCGTCCCACCCGGCAACGTGCTTCAGTTCGACGAGGGCTCGGAGCTTCCGCTTGCTGATCACCGTGTAGTTGAGGTTGAGCGGCGCGAACTCGATTTGCTGGGGTCGGGACCGGACCGCCGGGTCGTTCGCGAGGTGTTCGATGACCCACTCGTACAGCGGCCGGTGATCCTCGAATTCCAGAGTGCACAGAGAGTGCGTGATGCCTTCGATCGCGTCCGAGATCGGGTGCGCGAAATCGTACGTCGGATAGATGCACCAGGCATCCTCCGTGCGGTGGTGCGTCGCATGCCGGATACGGTACAGCGTGGGGTCGCGCATATTGATGTTGGGCGACGCCATGTCGATCTTCGCGCGAAGGACGTGCGCGCCATCGGGGAATTCGCCTGCCCGCATGCGCCGAAGGAGGTCCAGGCTTTCCTCGAGCGGTCGGTCACGATAGGGACTGTCGCGTCCCGGTTCGGTCAGCGTGCCGCGGTACGCGCGGATGTCGTCGGCCGAGAGGCTGTCCACGTAGGCCTTTCCCGTGCGGATGAGCCGCTCTGCGTGGCCGTACATCCAGGCGAAGTAGTCCGAGGCATAGAACATGCGATCGTCCCAGTCGAAACCGAGCCAGCGGACATCCTCCTGAATCGACTCGACGTACTCGACGTCCTCCTTCGTTGGATTGGTGTCGTCGAACCGAAGGTTGCAGACACCGTCGAACTCCGCGGCCACCCCGAAATTCAAACAGATCGACTTCGCGTGCCCGATGTGCAGATAGCCGTTTGGCTCCGGCGGAAATCGCGTGTGCACGCGGCCACGATGCCGTCCCGTGCTCCGATCCTGAATGATGATCTCGCGAATGAAATCGACCGTGCGCGCGGCCTCGATCGCGCCGCCGTTGCTGTCAGGCATGCGATGTGATTGTACTCGCTCGGCTGGCTGCGAGTATCCCCTGCCGCGCTTCGCGCGGTGAGCTAGCCGATCTCTTCGGTCGCACCGTCGGGCAGTCCCATGAGCCCGATCTGCTTCAGGACGCGCGGGACGCGTTCGATCGGCTCGGCCGGTGGCAGTTCCGGTGCACTGGTCACGTCGAGGTCCTTGAGACGACGTGCGCTGACGAGCACGCGCGATTCGAGCGAGCCTGCTGCTTCGTTGTACGACTGAACCGCGCCATCGAGTCGCTTACGGATATCGTCGAATCGGTCGGCGAAGATCGCCAGGCGCTCGTAGAACTCCTTCCCGAGCCGGGCGACCTCCCGATAGTTGTCCGCCAGCGCTTCCTGGCGCCAGGCGTGGGCGACCGTGGTGAGCAGGGCGATGAGCGTGATCGGGCTCGCCAGGAGCACGCGCTGCTCGAGGGCGTGTTCGACGAGCGTCAGATCGTGCTGGAGCGCGGCGCTGAAGAGCGACTCGCCGGGCAGGAACATCACGACGAGATCCGGCGCCGCGTCAAGGTGGTCCCAGTACGCCTTGCTGCCCAGCCTGTCGACGTGGTCTCGGACCTGACGGGCATGTGCCTGGAGCTTCAGGTCGCGCGCGTCTTCGGCGCCGGCTTCCTGTGCATCGAGAAACGCCTCGAGTGGTGCCTTCGCGTCCACCACAATCTGTTTGCCGCCCGGCAGGCGCACGATGAGGTCCGGGCGCAACCGGCCATGCTCGGATCTCAGGCCGGGCTGCTCGTCGAAGTCGCACCGGTGCAGCATCCCGGCCATTTCAACGACCCGCCGAAGCTGCATCTCGCCCCAGCGCCCGCGCACCGAGGGTGTACGCAGCGCCCGCGACAGCGCGTTGGCCGCCGAGCCCAGCGCGAGGATCTGTTCCGTCAACTGCGAGTAGGACGCCGTTCGATCGCGCTCCACGTCGGCCAAACGGGCGTCCACCTTCTGCAGCGTGTCGGCGATCGGCTTGTGATAGGCCTCGAAGGAGGTCTTCGCGAGGTCGAGAAAGGAGGAACGCGTGTCCTTGAGCGCGTCCGCCGCGAGCGATTGAAACGTGTCGCGCAGCCGTCGCTCGGCCGTGTCGAGCAATTGCTGCGCGGATCCCAGGGCCTCCTTGTGCCTGGCGATCTCCTCGTGAAGCCAGCGGGCATCCTGCTGCAGTGTGGCATTGTCCGTGCGAACTGCCGTGAGCTGGTCCTGGTGCCTCGCCAGCTGTGCCTCGAGTGCCGAGACACGCCGCTGCCCTTCGTCGGCGCGCGCCCGGGCGGCCCCGAGATCGGCGGCAAGCGTGGTACGTGTCTCGGCCAGCTGCCGGATCCCGATCGCGCGCGTGATGGCGACTGCCAGAACGACGGCAGTCAGCGTGACAGCACCCGATAGCACGTACTCCATGTTGCTCGTGGGGGTCGACCCTTGGACCTCATTGAGGAGGCCGTCCCGAACTGCACACCCCCTCACAGGTCGTCAATCCCGCCGTTCAGTCTACACGCAGGATCGTGTATCCTGCGACGGATGCGAGGATTGGTGATCCTGTCGCTGTTCTGTGTGGCGGCGTGCGGCGGTCGCGACGAGGCCCCCGATCTGCCCCACGCGTCCGTGCTCTCCAGTGGCACGGACATCCATTTGGTGCCCGACACGACCCTGATTCAGGGGCTCGTGCCGCGCAACGCGACTCTCGGTGCGATGCTGCATGCCGAAGGGCTTGCTGCCGATGCCGTGGAGGGCGTGGTGCAGGCGGCGCGCACCGTATTCGATCCGCGGCGGTTGAGGTCGCTGCAGCCGTTCTCGCTCGAGCGGACCGTCGATGGGACGCTGCGGTACTTCGAGTACGAGATCGATGGTCAATCGCTCCTGCGGGTCGAGCCCGTCAATCCGTTCGACCGCGAGGAGCTGCACGCGGAAGTCCTGCCCATACCGAAGACCCTGGAGTACGCCTCGGCCGCCGGCCGCATCGACCGGCAGACCCCGTCGCTCTTTCAGGCCATGACCGGAGCCGGCGAGCGCGGGGAGCTCGCCGTCGCCGTGGCCCAGGTGTTCGCCGGCGACATCGATTTCAACAGCGACCTGCAGCCGGGCGACCGGTTCGGGGTGGTGTTCGAGCGTTTCGCCCGCGAAGACCGACCGGAGGACACGAGCTACGGAGTGATTACGGCCGCCGAGTTCCACAACAAGGGACGCGTGCTGCGCGCCATCCGCTTCACGCCGCCAGGTGGCACGCCCGGCTATTACGATGGGGAAGGGCGGTCGCTCCAGCGGTTCTTCCTGCGATCGCCGTTGCGATTCGAGCCGCGCGTCACGTCGCGCTTCTCGCTCCGACGGCGCCATCCGGTCTTGCACACCACCCGTGCGCATACGGGTGTGGACTACGCGGCGCCACATGGGGCCGACGTCGTGGCCGTGGCCGCGGGGACGGTGATCTCCGCCACCTACGACAACACGAACGGACGCATGGTCCGACTGCGGCACGCCTCCGGGTACCACAGCTATTACCTGCACCTGTCGGCCTTTGGTGCGGGTATTCGTGCGGGCGCCCGTGTCCGCCAAGGGCAGGTGATCGGCAAGGTGGGGGCAACGGGCCTGGCCACGGGACCGCACCTCCACTATGGCCTTCGCAAGGATGGCACATGGGTCGATCCGTTGCGCGAGCACAGCAAGCTGCCGCCGGGTGAACCGATTCCGGCCGCGGCCATGGGAGCCTTTGCAGACGCGCGTGACGAGGCGCTCGAGCGGCTCGGTGCGGCGATGCAGGAACACCCGATGCCGTTTGACACGTCCCCGGCCGTGGAGCTCGCGATACTGGACGAGCCACGGTAAAACCGCCGTGACTCTCGCGCCGGTGGCGCCACTCGTGCGCTCCCTTGGGCAGCTATGGCCCTGCTGACACCGTTCCGTGCGCTTCGACCAGCGCCAGCGGCGGCCCATCGCGTTGCCGCCGTTCCGTACGACGTGGTTACGACGGACGAGGCGCGTACGCTCGCCAGTGGCAATCCTCTGAGTTTTCTGCACGTGTCTCGGGCGGAAATCGACCTCTTCCCGGACATGCCGGCCTATTCAGATGCGGTGTACGCGAAGGCAGCGGAGAACCTCGTGCGGCTGCGACGCGACGCGCCACTACTCGTGGAGGCGTCCCCGTCGCTGTACGTGTACCGGCTCCGGGATGGCGCCCACGAACAAGCGGGCGTCGCGGGCTGCTTCTCCATCGACGAATACGAAGCGGGCACGATCAGAAAGCATGAACGGACGCGGCGCGACAAGGAGGACGATCGCACCCGTCACATCCTGGAGCTGCGCGCACAGACCGGTCCGGTATTCCTCGTCTACCGAGCATGCGATCTCGTTGACGCCGTGGTGACACGGGTGATGGCGACCGTACCGACCTACGATTTCGAGGCGTCGGATGGGGTCCAGCATGCCGTGTGGCACGTGGAGCGGCGAGACGAGAGCGAACTCGTGCAGGCCTTCGGCATGATCCCGGCCCTCTACATCGCGGATGGTCACCATCGTGCAGCCGGCGCGGCGCGTGCGCGCGGGCACCTGCGCGGCGCTCCCGACGCGACCGGCGAGTGGGACACGTTTCTCGCGGTCGCGTTCCCGGACGTGCAGGTTCGGGTGCTTCCGTACAACCGGGTCGTGAAGGACCTGGGCGGCCAGACACCCGAATCGTTGCTGGCCGCGCTGCACCTGCACGCGACGGTCAGCGACCCCGGGCGTCGCGTACCGGAACGCCCCGGGGAAGTCTGCATGTGCCTCGGAGGGCGATGGTATACGCTCATCCTGCAGGAACAGCAGGCAGGAGCGCCGCCCGGGGCACGCCTCGACGTGAGCGTCCTCCAGGACACCGTGCTGGCGCCGGTGTTGGGCATCCGGGATGTGCGCTCCGATCCACGGATTGAGTTTGTCGGGGGAGTCCGGGGAGCGCCCGAGTTGGAGAAGCTGGTGACATCGGGTGCGGCGGCGGTTGCGTTCTCGCTGTGTCCCGTGACGATCGCCGACATGATGGCTGTGACCGATGCCGGCGGCATCATGCCTCCCAAGTCCACGTGGTTCGAGCCGAAACTCAGGGATGGGCTGTTGTCCCATGTGATCTGAGGCCCGGGCGGTGCGTGCGCGCCCCGACGGCCCGCGACACCGGTGTCCGGTGGGGGCTGAGGATGCACCTCATGAGCGCGTCGGCGACACTGATAGGATGCTGCATAGCACCATGTCTGCCACCACTCGCATCTTCAACTTCTCCGCGGGACCGGCAGTACTGCCGCTCCCCGTGCTCGAGGAAGCGCAACGACACTTCCTGGCGCTGCCTGGCGTCGGCATGTCGGTCACGGAGATCTCTCATCGGTCCAGGGCCTTCGAGGATCTTCTGCAAGGTGCCATCGCCGACATGCGATCGCTTGCGGGCATTCCATCGGGCCACACCGTCCTGTTCCTCCAGGGTGGCGCGAGCCTGCAGTTCGCGATGGTTCCGATGAATCTGCTCGGGCCTGGGCAGACGGCCGATTACATCGACACCGGCTCCTGGGCGGAGAAGGCGATCGCGGACGCCCGACGGGTGGGCACCGTCAACGTCACCGGCTCGACGAAGGCAGAGGGTTACGCCCGCATTCCGCAGCCGCACGAGCTGGCATTCACTCCCGGAGCGGCCTACGTGCATATCACGAGCAACAACACGATCGAAGGCACGCAGTGGAAGACAGTCCCGGAGACTGGCACCGTGCCGCTCGTCAGCGATGCGTCGTCCGATCTTTTCGGTGGGCCGATCGATGTGGAGCGATTCGGGATGATCTACGCGGGTGCCCAGAAGAACCTCGGGCCGTCGGGCGTGACTGTCGTGATCGTTCGTGACGATCTTCTCTGGCGATCGCCGGGCGCGCTGTCTCCCATGCTGAGCTACAAGGTACAAGCGGCAAGCGGCTCGCTCTACAACACGCCAAACACGTTCGGTGTGTACATGGTGGGCCTCACGATGAAATGGCTCATCTCGCTTGGCGGCCTCGAGGAGATTGAGAGACGCAATGTGCGCAAGGCCGCAGTCCTGTATGCGGAAATCGATCGCACGGGCTTCTATCGTGGAACTGCGCGTCCTGAGAGCCGCTCGCTCATGAACGTCACGTTTCGCCTGCCCGATGAGCGGCTCGAAGCGATGTTCGTCAGGGAGGCCACCGCCGCCGGCCTGGACGGTCTTCAGGGGCACCGCTCCGTTGGAGGGCTGCGCGCCTCGATCTACAACGCGTTCCCGGAGGAAGGCGTTCGTGCACTGGTCGACTTCATGGGCGACTTCGAGCGGACGCGAGGGTAGGCGGCCAGCGTGAACCGCGGTCGTGCGTGGGTCACGGTAGCGCCGGCCGACTGAGGCGCCGCCGCCGCCTCCTCCTCGGGCGAGACGACGGGACCTGCACGGCGGAGGTCTCCGCGTCGTATGCACCAGAGGCCTCGAGAAATCCCCGCCAATGCTCCAGAGCGTCTGGCGCGTGCCCGTGAATCTCGAGCCATGTGAGTGCCTCGCCGAAGGGTGCCCGATGCATCAACGCCCGCCTGGCCCGCGGCGTGACGCGCAGGTCCGCCAGTTTGCGCTGTAACCCGAGGATGTGTTGCAGTCGCTCCACATCGCGCCTGGCAATTGGGAGGAGCCCGAGTGACGGCCTTGGCTCGGCCGGGAGCGCGTTGTCGGCCACGGGACGAGCGCGCGGCGTGCCACCCACGGTGCGGAGGAGAGTGCCGAGCAGGAGAGGGTTCGTCAGCGTAGGGGGTATCTGGTCGAAACGACGGCGATAGGCGTCGAGGGCCGCAAGTGACGCCCACAGCGTGGGCCCCGCATGTGCCTGCAGATCGGGTGCGACCGGTTGCAGTAACCGGCGCTCGGCGAGCAGGCGGAAGGCGCGCTCGGAGGCTCCAGACCGCAGCAGCTTGTAGATCTCTTCCATGAGCCGTGCCGGTGCGCTGCGCGCGATGTCTCCGGCATGCACGGCAATGGCGCGATCGATCGGCTCGTCAATCCGAAAGTCCAGGCGCGCCGCAAGCGCCGCGGCGCGCAGCATCCGGACCGGATCTTCCTGAAACCGCACGGACGGCTCGCCGATGGACCGAATGAGCCCGGCGCGCAGGTCGTCGAGGCCGCTCGTGTAATCGATGATGGAGAAGGTGCCGATGTCGTAGAAGAGTGCATTCACCGTGAAGTCGCGCCGGAAGGCGTCCTCCTCGGGCGTGCCGAAGGTGTTGTCGCGGTGGACGAGGCGATCGTGGGCCATCTGCGCACCGGCCTCCACCGGGACTGTCTCTTCCGGTTGGTGCGGACGGGCATCGTCGGCCTCGGTGAGCTCCGAAGGGGGAACCTGGCGTCGGAACGTCGCAACCTCGATTGTCTTCTGTCCGAAGCGGACATGCGCGAGGCGAAACCGTCGTCCGATGATCCAGCAGTTCCGGAAGAGCCGCTTGACTTGATACGGATGTGCGGAGGTCCCGATATCGAAGTCCTTCGGCCGGCGACCCAGCAGCAGGTCGCGGACACTCCCGCCGACGAGGTACGCGATATGACCGTGTTGATGGAGCCGGTACAGCACCTTCAGTGCGTCAGGATCGATCTGTCGGCGTGAGATCGAGTGCTCCGCGCGCGGCACAATCATCGGATCAACCATCGTTCGCATTGTAGCAACGCTCCGGGCCAATCCAGGCTCGCGGTCGCTCGAGTGCTCGGACGGGCCACGTCATCGCTGCCGGGCGGAACCACGCCGAACGAGTTGAATCGCACGCCCCCTCGGTGCGGAACTGCTAGGATTCACACATGCGGCCCGGTCACCTCTTCGCAGTCGTGGCGTTTCATGCCTGCCTGGCGGTGTCGCTTGGGGCCGAGGAGCCGCCGGCGTTGGTGAAGGCGAGAGTGCTCTACAACGCCGCTGACTACGACGGCGCCATCGAGGCGGCGGCTGTGGCACGACGGGACCCGCAGTGGTCCGCTGCTGCTGCCCTGGTGATCGCGCGATCGCAGCTCCAGCGCCATCGTCAGAGTGCCGATCCCGAGGTATTGACCGCTGCGCGCGAGACGCTGGGAGAGGTTCGCGCCGGGGCACTGACTCCACGTGACCAGGTCGACCTGCTGGTCGGCCTTGGTCAGGCGCTGTATCTGGACGAGAGGTTTGGTGCGGCTGCTGAGTTGTTCGACACGGCGCTCAGTCACGGCGAGCTCCTGAGCGCCAAGGACCGGCTGCTGTTGCTGGACTGGTGGGCCACGGCCCTGGATCGCGACGCGCAACTGCGGCCACTGGAGCGGCGCCAGTCCGTCTACGCGCAGATCCGAGATCGGATGGAGGAGGCACTCCGGCGCGACGCCGGGAGTGGCCCTGCGAACTACTGGCTGGCGGTTGCGGCGCGAGGCGTGGGCGACCTCGATCGCGCGTGGCATGCGGCCGTGGCTGCCTGGCTGCGCGCGGGGTTCACGCCCGGAGAGGCCGGCGACCTGCGCGAGGACCTCGACCGACTCGTGCTGGAGGCATTGATTCCCGAGCGCGTGCGGCTTCGCCCGCCCGCCGAGCAGGAACACGCGCAGGCCGCGCTGCAGACGGAATGGGAACAGTTCAAGCAGCAGTGGAAGTGAGGCCCTGTCCGAGCGCCGGTGGCCCGCTGCACGGCTGGATAGCCTACGGTTTCGCGTCCCGCCAATTGTCTGCCACACCGATATCCACGGTCAGCGGCACACTCAAGGAAACGGCGTGCTCCATGCGTTCTCGGATCAGTGCGGTCGTTGCCTCCGCCTCGGTCCGGTCGCACTCGAAGAGGAGCTCGTCGTGGACGGTCAGGATCATGCGCGCTCCTGCTCCATGAGGCGTCAAGGCGGCGTGCAGGTCGATCATGGCTTTCTTCAGGATGTCGGCGGCGGTGCCCTGAATGGGCATGTTCACGGTCTCGCGCTCTGCCTGTGCCCGGATCTGGTAGTTGCGGCTCGTGAGGTTCGGCACCAGGCGCCGCCGCCCGAACATCGTCCTGACGACGCCGGTGCGCCGGGCTTCTTCGAGCGTGCGGGTGATGAACTCGCGCACGCGTGGGAATCCGGCGAAGTAGGCCGTGATGAACTCCTGCGCCGACTCCTGGGTCACGTTGATGTCCTTGGCCAGGGTGAACGGCGTCTTGCCGTAGAGCACCGCATAGTTGACCATCTTGGCGCGGCTACGAAGCTCGTGAGGGTCCAGCTCGCTGTTGGGGCCGAACAGTCTGAGGCCGGTGCGTTCGTGAATGTCTTCCCCCTTGCGGAAGGCTTCGACGAGCACCTCTTCTCCCGCGAGGTGCGCCAGGACGCGGAGCTCGATCTGCGAATAGTCGGCGGAAATGAGAACGTTGCCCGGCGCCGCGATGAACGCACGTCGAATCTCGCGGCCAAGCTCCGTGCGGATCGGAATGTTCTGCAGGTTCGGGTCCGAGCTGCTCAATCGTCCCGTGGCCGCCACGGCCTGATTGAAGCACGTGTGCACGCGTCCTGTCTGCGGGTGCACCATGAGCGGGAGTGCGTCGACGTACGTGCTCTTCAACTTGTGCAGGGCGCGCCATTCCAGGATCAGCCGCGGGAGCTCATGACTCGAGGCGAGCTCCTCGAGCACGTCCGCCGCCGTGGATGCCGACCGGGTCTTCCCCGTCTTCCTCGTCGCCGGGAGCTTCAGCTTCTCGAACAGCACGTCGCCGAGTTGTTTCGGGGAATTGATATTGAAAGTCTCGCCAGCCAGCTCGTAGATGCTCGCCGCACGATGCGCGAGTTCCCGCTCGATGTGCTGCGACTGGGCGGACAGCGCCGAACGGTCAAGCAGGATACCGGCGAGCTCGATGTCCGCGAGCACTGGAATGAGCGGCATCTCGAGCTCGCGATAGACGGCGTCGAGCCCCTCGGCGACCAGCAGTGGCGCCAACTTCTTGCTGAGCTGGCGCGCGAGGTCGGCCCGCTCCCCGGCGTAGGTCAGCAGCGTCTGAGGTGGCACGAACCGCAGCGACTGTGCCTTCGCCCCGCGGCCGCACACCTCCTCTTCGGTCAGCGCCTTGTATCCGAGATGTTCGAGCGACGCATCGCCGAGAGGATGCCCGGAGCGGGTCGCATCCAGCAGATAGCTCGCCAGCATGGAATCGAAGGAGAGCCCCCCAAGCGCGATTCCGTGGCCCGCCAGAGCCACCGAGTCGAACTTCAAATCGTGGCCGAGCGTGCGGGCGGACGGATTCGACAGGACTGGCGCCAGCCGTTCGAGCGCCACGAGCCGTGGAAGCGACGCGGATCCGTCCGAGAGGAGATCGGCCGTCGCCTCGCGCGTGTCGTGGTCGAGCGGGACGTACCTCGCCTGACGATCCGACCAGGCGAACGCGATGCCGACGAGATCGGCCCGCATCGCGGGCCCCGGGTCGGTGATCACGTGCAGCGCAAATTCCTGGGCGGAAGCGAGCTCGCGAACCAGTCGATCGAGATCGTCCAGTGTGGTGACGAGCGCATAGTCCTTCTCGACCGTGTCGGCGGTCGGAGCGTATTCGTTGACGAGGGAGCGAAACGCCAGACGTGAGAAGAGCTCGTAACAGCGCTCCCGTGAAGGGCCGCGGTAGCGCAGGGACTCCACGTCCAGGTCCAGCGGCACATCCGTCCTGATGGTGACCAGCTCGCGGCTCTGGAGTGCATCTGCACGGTGCGAGGACAGCGCCTCGCGTTGCCGCGGCTTCAGCTCGTCGACGCGTTCGAGCAACGCATCGAGACTCCCGTACTCCGTCACCAGTTCCACGGCCCCCTTCTTGCCGATACCAGGAACACCGGCCACGTTGTCGCTCGTGTCTCCAACGAGGGCAAGGACGTCGATGACTCGATCGGGCCCGACCCCGAACTTCTCCACGACGCCGCGTTCGTCGTACCACGTGCCGTCGTCCCGAGGGTCGTACACACGGATTCCGTCGCGTACGAGCTGGAAGAAGTCCTTGTCGATAGAGACGATGACCACCTGGAATCCCCTGGCGGCTGCCTTCAGTGCCACCGTGCCAATCACGTCATCGGCTTCATATCCCGGCGACGTCAGAATCGGCACCCCCATCGCCTCGCACGCGTCGTGCACCCAGGCGATCTGCTCGGCGAGATCATCGGGCATCGCCGCGCGGGTGGCTTTGTAGTCGGCCGCGATCTCGTCTCGAAACGTAGGGCCGGCCAGGTCGAATGACGCGACGATATAGGAAGGGCGATGATCCGCGAGGAGCTTCCGCAGCATCATGACGAAGACGTACACCGCATGCGTGGTGTGGCCTTCCTGGTTCGAGAGACCTCTGCCACGAAACGCGTGGTACGCGCGGTACATCTGTGAACTTCCGTCGATGAGAAACAGCGTGGGAGGCGACATCTGTGAGGCGGGTCTGACCAGCATACCATCGGGGCCCGTGCCGGCTGCTGAGAGCCCTGCTGATGGCGTTGGAGATCCGTGTCCCGGCCGCGAAGCCCGTCACATCGACGGCCCGAGATCTACTTCTCGAGAAGGCGCCGAGCCTCGTCGACCGTCTGCAGCTCGTTGCGCACGTCGAACGCTTCGAACGAGCTGGCGATCGAGCGGGCCAGCATCCGATCGACGTTGCTGTTCACGACGCCCTCGAGCGTGACCCGCCCGTTCTCGACGATGATGTGGATTGGCGGATTGGGCATCGATGCATAGCCGCGGAAGGCGGCGTTCGAGTAGAGTGCGCGCGCGATCTTGAAGCGCAGGTCGTCGTCGAATTGCGAGACGGGCAGCACGTCGATACGGTTCCGAATCTCGGCAACGCCCGTGACGCTCGCGACACGGGCCTCGATGTCCCGGCGCTTGAAGGGCATTGTCACTTTGCCGGTCAGTGTGACGACACCTTGCTCGACCTGTACACGAATACTGTCGAAGATGGTGAACTGCGGATAGGTCAGTACCTGTCGCTCGATGTCACGCACGAGCTGCTGGTCCGGGCGCTGAGCCGCCGTCGAAATCACACCGAGGCACAGCAGCACGAGCACTGCAGCCGCCATTCTTGCCGACATGGCATGTCCGTCTTCACGGGATCGCAAGTAC
>CAZDLW010000002.1:84294-86429 GCA_964505975.1 uncultured Bifidobacteriaceae bacterium
TCTTCACGGGATCGCAAGTACATTGCCAGCAGCACAATCCTCGTGCAGGGCCCATCTGCCCTGCAACCGGGTCGTGATCGTCCTCCGCAGTGGACACAGCTGCGCATCTGTCGTGCTGGTCGGTCAAACAAGCATCATCGTGCCAACCCCCAGCGCGATCAGCAGAATCTGCCGGAGTGAGCTGGCGTCGGTGCGGCCCCGATGGAGACCAGGGATCAAGTCTGCCATGGCAACGTAGAGGAAGCTGGCTGCCGCGAGGACGAGGAAGTAGGGGAGCGTGTGGGGGACCACGTCAAAGGCCAGAAACGCCGCGACTGCACCGAGTGCGCTGGCGCACCCCGACAGTACGTTCAGGAACAGCGCCCGTTTCCGTGAGTAGCCGGCGTGCAGCAGAATGGCGAAATCGCCAACTTCTTGCGGGATCTCGTGCGCCGCGACGGCAATAGCGGTGCTGATCCCAAGCGGCACGGACGTCATCACCGCTGCGGCAATCATGGCGCCATCGACAAAGTTGTGGAACGCGTCCCCGACGAGCACGGGAAACACCGCACCGTCGTGCACCTCGCAGTCGTGTGTGTGACAGTGGCGCCAGAGCACGAGCTTCTCCAGCACGAAAAACAGCAGAATCCCGGCGAGAAGAGTGGCAAACACACGTGATGGGGGCAGCTGCTCGAGCGTCTCCGGGAGAATCGCCAACATCGAAACCCCGAGAAGCGCGCCGACGGCGTAGCTGACGAGCCACGGGATCAACTTGAGGCGTGCCGAATCGTTGATGAGCAGCACACCGGAGGCGACCAGGAGTCCGCCCATCCCCCCGAGCAGGCTCAGGCCAACGGCGATGGCAAACAGCGACACGTCAGGGGATGATATTACGGCTCCGTTGACTCTGACGACCGCGTATGTTCAGAACGTCGAGGGCTGACGAGGCTGCGCCTCGGACCCGCGAGCATGTTGGCGGCGGCCGAATGGCCAGCTATTTCGTGGACACACCACTAGGATGCGAAGTACCCGCGTCGTGCTCGAACCGTCAGTCGTCGATTCTGCACCTCGACGCGGATGGCGTGCCAGCGCCCATCTTGTTCGGCCGTCCGCGCATATCCGAGGTAGTACTGCTGGTTCAATTCGTCGGCAATCCGCGCCGTGGCATCATCGAGGCCGTTGAAGCCCCGCACGATCTCCGTGCGACCGCCGCTGTCGTCGGTGATCTGACGAAGGATCCCGGCGTTCACGCGATCGTCAGAACCACCGGACCAGACGCCGCCGCCACCGGGGGCGGGGGGGAGCCGTTGTGGTGGCCGGCGTCCACCCGGCATGGGGATGGGGATCGGGATGGGAAGCTGAATCGGAGGACGAACGACGCGGCCAGTCGAGCGGCGGGCGGTCGCATCGACTCCAAGTGCATAGACGAGGACTTCGGTCTCTTGAATCTGCCGAATCAATTGAGGCAGCGACGTACGGCTGCTGGTGTCGTTGCCGTCCGTGATCACGAGCAGGGCTTTCTTCCGGTTGCGGCCGGAAGCCGCCGTGGGGAGCGACTCCGCGATAGCGTCGTACAGGGCCGTGCTGCCCCCGGTCGTGACACTTCGAACGGCGCGGTTCATCGTGTCTGGGGCGCTCGTCCAGTGCTGGAGAAGGTCGACGCCGCTCGCGAACCTCACGAAGAACATCTCGTCTTCTTCGTTCAGCAGTTCGTTCACGAAGCGCTCGATGGCGGTCTGGGCTGCCGACATCTTGTCCGGGGTCATGCTGCCGCTCGCGTCGAGTAGGATCCCGAGACTGACGGGCACGGGCTCGTTGCTGAAGTGTGAGATCTCCTGCGGCGCCCCGTCCTCGTACACGGTGAAGTCCTCTTTTCGCAGTCCCTCGACGAATCGGCCGTTGCGGTCCGTCACGGTGGCTGTCACGTTGACCAGCTCGATGCCACTGCGGAAACGGAACCCCTCCTGGTCCTGCGCGCCGACGGAGGCCGTACCAATTGCGACTACGATGACGATGAGAGTCAACGACGAGATGCGCATTGGGGTCTCTCCGAAACGCCGACAACGGCGCCACCAGGCAACGTCCGCCAGCGGGCTCTGCGGCCCGTCAGCCGCCCTGGCATCCTCAATCCACCCGCGGCCCGTGCCCGCCGCTGC
>CAZDLW010000003.1:0-84834 GCA_964505975.1 uncultured Bifidobacteriaceae bacterium
TTGGCGTGCGTGCGGGCAGCGGCGGCAATCTCGCGCCGCAGTTCCTGCATCACGGGACTGGTCCCAACAATCACGGGCATGCGAGTCGCAGGAGAAACGGCCGGGGCAATTGATGACGACATAGGCTCCACCATGAAATGAGAAAGGCTGCCCAAACTGGCTGACTTTCTGTGGTGGAATTGGAGCAATCTTCCTACCAGCTGACCTTCCGGGGAAATGCCATGTAGGCGCGCGCCGACGTGATAGGGATTCAGGCGCAGCGGCTGGCGGCGCGGCTCTGAATTCTGTGGAGTCGGGGAACTCTGGCAGTAAATTACGCTTTCGTATGCCAGTGGGCAGTTACGAGTGTGGTTCGCTCAACCCAGAAGGTTTTCGGAACCCGCGATCACGTTTCTGGCGGTGGTCTCAACCTTCGCTTGCCGGACGCCGATGGCCCGACAAGCGAGTTCCGTTGGGGTAAGCCTGCTCTATGGCCCGAGGTTTCCCCTGAGGGTCACGCGGAACTGGAACGGGTCCCGCGTCTCGAGCTGGATGACGAAGTCTGCGGTCATCGAGGCGCCGGGCTCGAGGATGCCGTCCCCCACATCGGGCGACAGGGTCGCACCGACACCGCCCGATCCTTCATCGGCGTTGATGAGCGTATGGCCGCCGGTGAGAGTGGTCACCTCGAAGAAGGGATTCACGAGCGCCGTGTCGCTGTGATTCGTGAACGTCGCGCGGATGACGAAGGGCTGGCCTGCCGAGACGACGGTGAGGTCCGTGAGCGTGACGAGCTCGTTGAGCACCGGGTGCGCCGCGCTCGAGCGCTGGCACTGCCCCGCGACATTGTTCCACGGATCCCGCGGGCACGGGTCGGCGCCGTCACGGAGGCCATCGCGATCGACATCCACGACGTAGGTTGCCGTAGTTTGGTCCGTGCTGATCAAAAGCGTGTCACCGTGAATCGCCACATGTGTTCCGAACGGGAGACGCGCGACCTCCCCCCAGGCGTCCGCCCCGCCCTGGTTTCGGGCGAACACGGTGCTGACGGGCGTAAGGCCGCCGGTAGAAAACCGCGAGCTCACGACCGCCAGGTCGCCGCTGACGCTGACGCTTTCGACGAATGCGGGGCTCAGTTGGGCGATGGCGTCCCAGATCGTCGGGTCGTCGTGAGTTGGTTCGAAGATACGCGCGATGGCAGGTCTGAAGGATCCGACGATGACTGTGTTCCCGCTGATCGCCACGGCAGCTGGGAACGTATCGGGAACGGCTCCCAGGGGCAAGAGCGGCAGCGTGGCGACGAAGCCCCACGCGTCCGTGCCACCATGGTCGCGCGAGAACACGTATGCCGACGTGGACGAAATGAACCCGTCCGGGATGGTACGCGGCGAGAACGCGCCAACAATGACAATGTCCTGGTCGATCGCCACGCTGGAGCCGAACACATCGACCATCCGAGGACCAGGATGGGGTGGGCCCATGAGCCTTGCCACCTCGCCCCATGCGTTCGGCCCCCCGCGATCCCGCTCGAACACGTACGCCAGGCCCGGCGCCCCAGGGGGCATGACGTCGGGCACAGGCGCTCCCACGACCGCGGTGGTACCGTTAACCGCGACGCTGTGGCCGAAGCTGTCGGAGTTTTCCGTGCCGGTCAGCGTGGCAATCTCGTGCCAGAGATCATTCGGCTCGCGCTGGAAGACATATGCGCTGCCATCGGCTCCCACGAGCAACGTGCGGCCGTCGGTGGCCACGCTGCGCCCAAAGCCGGTGGTTCCATCGCTGGGAATCAGTGCCGCCGCCTCGTACCAGACGTCGCTCTGTGGAGCGCGGTGGAACACCAGCACGATGCCATCGGTGCCTATTACGGCGGTGTCTCCATGGAGCGATACAGGTCCGCCGACGGGCGTGCCATCCGGCCGCGTCAACTCTCCTGCGCTGATGAAGAGGGGGCCTGGCCAGTCCTCCGCCCATGCTCGACCGGCACCAGTGCTCGTGATGATTATCGCGACTGCGATCGGCAGGGCTGCCAACCGAGGCAGCGACACGGCGTTCCTCCGTTGTGGTTTCATCGCACCCTCCTCATGTCTCCGCAGCGAGAGCTGACGCGGAGGATCTCGAGGTCATCCAACGTCCAGGGCAACCCGCTGTGCAGCCGGGTGTGCGGACATCGCAGCGGACCCGGCCCCCTTCCGTCCGACGGCAATAATCGATGTCGGTCCCCATGGCAGATGCCCGTCGATCCGCCGGAATAACCAGACGAGTCGATCGAAGGCTTTCAACTGCAGGCGGCCCACCGTCCGCCTGCCCAATACGCTCCCGTTCAGCCACCATCCCGGCCGCGAGACACGGTTGAACTGAAGGATGGTGTCGACGGTGAAGCCGGCTTCGATCATTCGGGCTCGCAATTCGTCTTCAGAGTACCGCCGCTGGTGTCCGAGCTCACGGTCGAGCGCATTGAAGATGCCGGGACCCTCCGGGACGAGGATGAGGGCGCGCCCACCTTCATGAAGCGCCCCATGGATGCTGCGCAGCGTCCTGAGGTCGTCTGGGAGGTGCTCGAGCACGTTCAAGCACACCACCGTGTCCATTTGTTGGCGAAAGGGCAGGAAGTCCTCCGGATTGGAGGCGTCCAGTCGCGCCACTTCCAGATGGGGGCGTGTGGCGAGCCGCGTGCGCAGGCGCCCGAGATGCTCCAGGTTGAGATCGGTCGCAACGTACCGGGCCCGTTTCGTCACCAGCGTCCTCGTGAGATTGCCGATCCCGGCGCCGATTTCGAGGACGCGCAGTCCGAGATACGGCCGGAGCGTCTCCGCCATCCACTGATTGAAGTTGGGCGCGTCCGAGAACGCATCCAGGATGGCCTGATCGCCTTCCACATAGATGTCATTGGAAAGGGAGTACCTGACGATCACCCAGAATGCCTCGAAAGCATCCCGGAGTCCCACTTTCTTGCCCTCGTCATAGGTTCGCCCGTTGTAGCTGATGGGCGTCTCGTAAAGCCGGACCTGCCGCTTGGCCAGCTTGATGGTGACTTCGGGCTCGAAACCAAACCGCTGGCTCCTGATCGGAATGCTCTGCAGGAGAGAAGTCCGGAACGCCTTGTAACACGTCTCCATGTCGGTCAGGTTCAGGTCCGAAAACAGGTTGCACATTCCGGTGAGCAGGCGATTGGCCAGCGAATGCCAGAAGTACAACACGCGCCGCTCGCCGCCGACCGCGAACCGGGAGCCGTACACGGCGTCGGCCCGGCCGTCCAGGAGCGGAGCGAGGAGCCTAGGATAGTCCTTTGGGTCGTACTCGAGATCGGCATCTTGAATAACCGCAAAATCGCCCCGAGCCGCCGCAATCGCGCGCTGCAGTGCGGCACCCTTGCCCTGATTGCGTGCGCTCCGCAGGAGCCGGATGACGCCGGGATGTCGTGCGGCCACCAATTCGACAGCTTCTGCCGACCCATCGGTGGATCCGTCGTCGGCAACGATGATTTCCAGTTCGAGGCCGGATGGCAACGGTGCGGAGATGACGCGTTCCAGCAACGTTCCCACGAAGTCTTCTTCGTTGAAGAGGGGTACGAGAACGGACAGCTTCATGGCGTGATCCGAGGCTGTTGACGTCGATGCCGCGATGCCGCACTCAGGCATCGTTGCGATCGGCTTCGCGGACCCTGTTGCATATCGCACCAGACGAAACTGCGACGAGATTCTTCGTGTGTGTGTCGGCCACGCGTCAGCAGCTCTGTTGGTGGCTTCAAAGACTCGAGCCGTCGCATGCAGAAGGGCCGATTGTCGCGACTCACGGCTCGATCCGGCGCCCAGGCAGCAGCGCATCTCAGGCTGTCCAGAAGAAATCCGCATCGATCTGCCTGGTCTCCAGGAGCCATTGGATCTGCTTCAACCTGGTGTGGGCGCGTGACTCGAACACCTCTCCAGGCATGTCGATCGCCTGGAAGACCTTCAAGAGCTGCTGCGCGCCCATGGCCACATCGAATCTGCACTTGAAGCCCGGGAGTCTCGTGTTGATCTTGTCGAAGTTGACCTTGTAGTCGCGTTTGTCGTCGCCGCGCGTCCCAATCGAGAGCCGACAGCCGGGAAACGTGTCCGCGATGGCCCGGGCGACGTCCTTCACCTGGTAGTTCTCGGTATTGTTGCCTACGTTGAACGTCTCGGCGTGCACGAGCGACTCCGGCGCCTCGAGTGTGCAGGCAGCCGCCTGGCAGATGTCCAGTACGTGGACGAAGGGGCGCCACGGAGTGCCATCGGACTCCATTCTGATCTCCCGGTTGCACCACGCGTGACCGGCGAGGTTGTTGACCACCAGATCGAAGCGTTGCCGTGGACTTGCGCCATATGCGGTCGCGTTTCGCAGGAACGTCGGCACGAAGTCGTCGCCGGCCATTGCGCCGAGATCGCCTTCGACGAGCAGCTTACACCGCGCGTACGCGGTCAGCGGATTCACCGCGCCGTTCTCGTCCGATGCACGAGTCGACGATGCGCCGTAGACGCTGCAGCTGGAGAAGTAGACGAAACGCCTCACCCCAACAGATCTGGCCTTCGTTGCGAGCGCGACGGTCCCGAGGTGGTTGATCTTGAACGTGATCTCGGGGTGAAGCTGCCCCACCGGATCGTTACTCAACTCCGCCAGGTGCACGATCGCGTCGAATCCGCGGAGGTCGTCCGCGGTGACCTGCCGAATGTCCTTGAACATGGTGTGCGGCATCCTCGTCACGCCATTGCACAGCCACGCGGCGCGGTGGAAGCCCGTGTCGAGGCCGATGACCTCGTGCCCGCGATCCATGAGATACGGCCCGAGGAGTGTGCCGATATAGCCGTCGCTGCCAGTCACGAGAACGTTCATGTTCCATCTCACTCGAATGGCGCATTTGGCACCAGCCGTCAGTCGGGGCCGGCAGCATCTGACCAGGGGCGGGTAACCAGCCCGCTGAGCCCCGCGGCTGGTTGCCAGTCTCTCTTCCACCCCACGGCGCAGCGTGCGCCGTGGGGGCCCGCTTGCCGCGCTTCGCGCGGCTAGTGCCGCTATGCGGTCGGGGGCAACGAGTACGAAATTCGCGTTCGGGCCGCATGGTGGTCCCACGCATGTCCAATTTTGCACCAGAGCATCGCGGACGGTAATATCAGCGCTCATCGTGGACGTAGGCTTGGCGGCAGGGGTGGACCTGTTTGCTGGTGGGGCACGCATTCACGCGTCCCCGGCTCACACTGGGGGCTCTGCGAAACGACACTTTGCAGATATAGTGGGCCGGGAACGGCACGACTGTTTCCATTTCTTACACATGACGACAGGATCGCTACAGCTAGCCAGGCGACGACGTTGCGCGGCCGAGCCGTGGTCGCCACTGGCGACCTCCTTCAGGGCAGGGTCAATCGCCAATGATCGACAGTTTCTTGCCCTTCGCCAAGTGGTACGATTCCCGCCGAATCAAGGCAACAGGCGCCCGTGCTACTCGCGGGTCCCAGGAAATGCTGGGGTCTGAACGGCTGTGCCTTCGTGGCTGGCAAGCTCATCTGTTGGTACGATTACGAGGAACGATCTGTGCAGCATATCGCCGTGCGGGGTGCGTGGATACCGGCGCAGCTCTTGCGCGAAAGACGCACGGGAGAGACATAAGGGGGAAGCGTAGCAGTGTCGGTGCAGCAGAGGAGCGATGCGCCGCGCTTCTGAAAGTTCCCGCCCCACGCCGCCGGCCGGGGATTCCTCTGCCCGCCAACATTCCTATCGCACGGCAGTCGCCGGCCGAGCGCAACTCTGCGGACAGAAGAGCATGCTGACGCCGCCGAAGGAGTCCTCGGAGTCCATCCGCCGGCCATCGAAGATGGTGGCTGTTGTCGTGCCGGCATCGCTCCGGCACGAGCTCACGCCGGACGAAGCGGTGTCCCTCAGACACCTGCTCCACTTCCTCGAGCCGTACGACAAGTTCCTCATCGCCCCCAAAGGGTCGAACGTTCGCCTGGAGGGCCTGGAGACGATCGAAACGAGCAAAAAGTACTTCGGCTCGGTCCAGGGCCATGGCTGGTTGCTGTACAGCGCGGACTTCTATCGAAGGTTCCAGGACTACAAGTACATCCTTCTCTATCACCTCGATGCCCTGGTCTTTCGGGATGAGTTGCTCGGCTGGTGCGAGACGGATGTCGACTACCTCGGCGCTCCGTGGATCCCGTGCGCGGACCTGCCATGGGTCGAGAAGCCGGCCGTGGGAAATGGCGGCTTCACGTTGATGAAGGTCGAGACCGTTCTGAGTGTCCTGCGCATTCGTCACGAATCGGAGCCGGCGAAGCGCTGGGAAGACCGGTTGGCGCCCGTGTGTCGCGTCGTGCAAGCTGTTCTCCGCCATCCGAGGCGGCTCGCACCGACCTGGCTGCGCAGGCAGGTGCCGCCTGCACTTCGCAGGCAACTGGACAAGATCGACGGCGTGGAAGTGAACACCCGTGAGGTGGATTTCTTCTGGTCATTCGACGCCGTGAAATACGTCCCGGACTTCAGAATTCCAGACTGGCGTACGGCGCTTCGCTTCGCGTTCGAAGGCAGCCCGCGGTTGTGCTACGAGCTGAACGGGAGACAGCTGCCTTTCGGGTGTCACGCATGGGGCCGATACGACCGCGGTTTCTGGGAGCCCTGGCTGTTGAGGTAGAAGCACCGCCGTGGCTGTGGCGATTCGGCTGCCGTGGTCGGCGGCTATTCTCGCCCGGGTCCCTGAGGGAGATGCGCTTGACCGACAATGCGAGTCCGACACGGTTCTGCCGGCATTGCCGTGAAGAGCTACAGCATGTGTTCGTCGATCTGGGCTTTGCGCCGCTGGCGAATGCGTACCTGAGCGAGGCTGATCTCAACAGACCCGAGCGCTCGTACCCGCTCAGGCTGTACGTCTGCCGCCAGTGTTGGCTCGTGCAGACAGAGGACCATGCCTGGGCGGGTGAGCTCTTCGGGGAGGAGTACGCGTATTTCTCGTCCGTCTCGAGTAGCTGGGTGGCACATGCCGTCCGGTACGTGGCAACAATCACGCGAAGGCTCGAACTCGATCGCCATCGGATGGTCGTCGAGGTTGCATGCAATGACGGATACCTGTTGGAACACTTCGTCGCGGCCGGAATCCCGTGTCTTGGAATCGAGCCGACCGCCAGTGCGGCGGCAGTCGCCCGGGCCAGGAATGTTCCGGTCGTGGAGGATTTCTTCGGTGCGCCATTGGCCAGGAAGCTCGTCGCACGTGGCATACAGGCGGACCTGGTAGTGGCGAACAACGTGCTGGCGCACGTGCCGGATATCAACGAGTTCGTGGCGGGATTCGCCGTGCTGCTCAAACCGCAGGGCATGGCGACCTTCGAGTTTCCCCATCTGCTCAGGCTGGTCGCGGACGCGCAGTTCGACACGATCTATCACGAGCATTTTTCCTATCTGTCGCTTACCGTGGTCGACCGCATCTTCACCGCCGGCGGGTTGACGGTCGTGGATGTGGAGGAACATCCGACTCATGGCGGCAGCCTGCGCGTGTTTGCGCAGCGACGCGACACGGGTCCGCATGCGCGCAGCGCCGCCGTGGAGGATCTGCTGCAGCGCGAGGCTCGGGCCGGCGTACTCACGCCCGGCTACTACGCCGGGTTCCAGACGAAGGCCGACGCCATCAAGAACCAGCTCCTCGGATTCCTCTTGGCCGCGAAACGGCGTGGCAAAACGGTGGGCGCCTACGGGGCCGCCGCAAAGGGGAGCACGCTGCTCAACTACGCCGGTGTCAGGCCCGACCTGCTCCCGTTCGTCTGCGACGCCGCGCCGTTGAAACGGGGCAAGTACATGCCAGGGAGCCACATTCCCATCGTGCCGCCGGCGGCCCTGAGAGAACGCAAGCCGGACATCGTGCTGATCCTGCCCTGGAACATCGCCGACGAAGTCGTGCGGGAGCATGGCTATATTCGTGAGTGGGGGGGGCGGTTTGCAGTGGCCTTGCCCGCGATGAAAGTACTCCCGACTGAATACCACATGGTTCCGGTGCTGGGTGGGACGATGCGGGGACGGACCACAACCCTGGTCGCCACCCCATAGCGTGGTGTGACAGGAGTCGCCGGCGTCGACGAGGCAGTGTCGTCGCAGTTTTCCGTGGCGCCGCGGAATCTGCTGACGCTTCCGAGGGGCGCACGGCGCATCGACGATCATTCGCGAGCAGGAGTCCGCATCGTGCGAGTCATGGTGACCGGGGCCACGGGTTTCGTGGGCCGTCATGTCGTTGATGCCCTGGTGGCTCGCGGACACCAGGTCACCGCGGTAGCCCGGACCGTGCCTCGGACGGCGGAGTTGTCGTGGGGCGACGCCGTCGATTTCGTGGCGTGCGATGTGCACGACGCCGTGGAAGCCCTGACGCATCCCCAGGCTCCGGACGTGCTGGTGCATCTGGCATGGCCGGGGCTGCCCAATTTCAAGGCCCTGCTCCATTTCGAGGAGAACCTGCCAGCATCGTATCGCTTCATCAAGGGCATGGTCGCTGCAGGCACGCCTCACGTGCTCGTGACCGGCACATGTCTCGAGTATGGGATGCAGGGTGGGCAGCTGTCGGAAGACGCCCCAGCCCTCCCGACCACGCCCTATGGCGTGGCCAAGAACACGTTGCGGCTCTTTCTGCAGGCGCTGCAGGCGCACCAGCCATTCGTGCTCCAGTGGGTGAGATTGTTCTATCTGTACGGCCCCGGACAGAGTGCCGGTAGCGTGCTCACCCAGCTCGATCGTGCGATTGATGCCGGTGAGCGCTGTTTCAACATGTCGGGCGGGGATCAGTTGCGGGATTACCTTCCCGTGGAAGAAGCTGCCGGGTATCTGGCCACCCTCGTCGAGCAACGCGAATTCGCCGGCGTCACGAACTGCTGCAGCGGCCAGCCCACATCCATACGCAGTCTGGTCGAGCGGAGGATCGCGCAACGGGGCGCGAAGATCTCGCTGAATCTCGGGCACTACCCGTATCCCGATTACGAGCCCTTCGCCTTCTGGGGCTGCCGTCGGCGGCTCGATCAGCTCGTCGGAGCGCAACGATGAGGCGCGAGGTGTTTCGCGCTGAGGGCCTGCCCGCGCTGCAGAACCGAACCTTCGCCAGCGCGGCCGAGGCCAGAGCCAGCGTGACAGGCGATGTGGCGCTGGTCCAGGACGAACGCACCGGGCTCGTGTTCAATGCGGCGTTCGATCCACACCGGTTGCAGTACGACCGTCACTACCACAACGAACAGGAGCACTCACCTGTCTTTCGGCGACATCTCGCGGACGTGACCCAGGTAATCGCCCGTTTCTTCGCAGGACAGCGCCTGATCGAGGTCGGATGTGGGAAGGGCTATTTCCTCGAGCATCTGCAAGGGCTCGGGCACGAGATCACCGGCATCGACCCTGCGTATGATGGCGACAACGTGGATGTGATCGCGGCCCCGTTCGAACGTGGGCTGGGATTGTCGGCCGACGGCGTCATCCTGAGGCACGTGCTGGAGCACATTCCCGATCCGATCGCATTCCTGTCGGACATCTCGGAGGCCAATGGCCGTCGCGGCGCCATCTACATCGAAGTGCCGTGCTTCGACTGGATACTGGGTCATCGTGCCTGGTTCGACGTGTTCTACGAGCACGTCAACTACTTCAGGCTCCATGATCTCGTCCGGATGTTCGGCTGCATCCACGAATACGGTCATCTGTTCGGAGGACAGTATCTGTATATCGTGGCCGACCTGGCCAGCCTGCGCGTCCCGGACGCACACGAATCCGACCGTATCACGATGCCCGACGACTTCCTGCACGGCATCGATCGCACGATAGCACTCATTCGGAGCAGCGGCGCCAGGCGCAATGCCATGTGGGGCGCGGCCTCGAAGGGGGTGATCTTCGCGGTGTACCTGCAGCGTGCGGGCATCACCCTCGACGAAGCAATCGATATCAACCCCGCCAAGCAGGGCCGATTCCTGCCCGTCAGTGCTCTCAGGGTCTCTGCTCCCGAGGACGCGGCGTCGCGGCTCGATGCCGAGGACAACCTGTTCGTGATGAACTCGAACTACCTCGATGAGATCATCGTTCGCTCGAATCGGCGTTATGCGTACGTGGAGGTCGACTACCGCGACCGTCAGACGCGCGAGAGCGTGTCATGAAGGTAGTCATTCTGGCCGGTGGACTCGGCTCGCGCCTCGCCGAGGAGACGTATGTAAAGCCCAAGCCGATGGTGGAGATCGGTGGCAAGCCAATTCTGTGGCACATCATGAAGATCTATGCCGCTCACGATGTGAGCGAGTTCATCATCTGCTGCGGCTACAGAGGGCACATGATCAAGGAGTATTTCGCGAACTACTTCCTCTACGACGCCGACTGTCGCTTCGACCTGAAGAACAATCGCATGGAGGTGCTCCGCAACGGCGTGGAGCCCTGGATCGTCACACTCATCGATACCGGCGAGGCGACGATGACCGGCGGCCGCTTGAAGCGCGTGCGCGAGCATGTCGGCGACGGGACGTTCTGTTTCACCTACGGCGACGGCGTCAGCGACGTCAACATCCGGGACCTGATTGCCTTTCACCGCGGTCAAGGGGCGCTCGCGACGCTCACGGCGGCGCAGCCGCCGGGCCGTTTCGGGACCCTCAGCCTGGGAAGCACGCAGACGCACGTGCGGAGCTTCCGCGAAAAGCCCGCAGGCGATGGCGCGTGGATCAACGGCGGCTTCTTCGTGGTGGAGCCGCAGGCGCTGGATTACATTGCCGGCGACTCGACCGTCTGGGAGCGCGAACCACTCGAGAAACTGGCCGCGGACGACGCGCTCGTCGCCTACAAACATCGGGGGTTCTGGCACCCCATGGATACCTTGCGCGACCGGATGTACCTGGAGGAGCTCTGGAACTCCGGCCAGGCGCCATGGAAGGTCTGGGAGTGACCGAGGCCTGGCCCGTTCGTCGCCGACTGCTTTCCAGCGCGGCACCGTTCGGAGGCGGAGCGGGATGACGTTCACGGAAGAAACCACGATCCAAGGCGCGGTCGTCGTCGACGTGGAGCCGCGAAGCGACGATCGTGGCTTCTTCGCGCGCGCCTGGTGCGAGCAGGAATTCGAAGCTCACGGCCTCAATCCACGGCTGGCCCAGGCGAATCTCTCCTATAACAGGAGGCGGGGCACGCTTCGCGGGTTGCATTACCAGGCAGCCCCGTACGAAGAGGCCAAGCTGGTCCGCTGCATCCGCGGAGCGATGTACGACGTGATCGTGGATCTCCGTCGTGCGTCATCCACGTACCTGCACTGGGCGGCAGTGGAGCTCAGTGCGGACAATCGTAAGGCGCTCTACGTACCTGAAGGGTGCGCTCACGGATTCCAGACGCTCGATGACGACACGGAAGTGTTGTACCTGATCACGCACCGCCATATCCCCCACGCCGAACGGGGCGTGCGGTGGGATGACCCGGTATTCAATATCGCCTGGCCCCACGTGGAACATCGGGTGATGTCGGCAAAGGATCTCGCGTGGCCCCCATTCGCACCGGCAGGGGCTGTGGCTCGGCGATGACCTGGGGGCGCGTTGGACCGGGCTAGCCCCGGGCTAGCCCGGGCGACGTCTTGAGCACTTCGCGGAGCGCGGCAGAGGATACTGGCAACCGGGCATGCACGGCGTTCTGTCGGCCGCGGTGCTGGCTCACTTCATGCCGGCCTGCGGGCCACGGCATCATGGCACGAAATCAGCTACACTCCTCCTGAATAGGCGTATGAGATGGATGAGCGACGGTTGGACGCAACGTTGTTCTGCCAATCTCACCCGATTGAACTTCAGATTAGAATCTAGGCGGCGCTGAATTTCTTGCCCACGGCGTCAAGAATCAGAGGTTAAGGTCCGGCGTGAAGCAGACTTTCGTGAAGCTTGCGCATCAGTCACTCCACGGACAACGCGATAAAACCAGCGCCGGCGCCAGGTTACCGGCATCGTGGAAACCGTTCAGAGCCATGGACAGCCTCTTGCCTACGGTCTGGCTGCGACGGTCACGGAGCTAGGAAACCGTCCGTTGGCAAAGATCGGTTGCAGGACGGAATGTGACTGAGAGGGCGAAGCTGTGTGTATCTCTCTGGTTCGTTGCGAGAAATTGTCATGATTCAAGACACGGACGCCCGGCGGGTGGCCGTCGAGTATCTGGATGTGCTCGGCCGCACTCTGCGCGATCTCGATCTCGACGCGGTGCTGCGTGTCTGTGGGCACATCCAGCGCGTCCGGGACGTGGGCGGGATGGTCTATCTGGCTGGGAACGGGGGCAGTGCCGCTACGGCGTCACATTGGGCGAATGATCTTGGTAAGGCGACCAAACGGACCGACGCGAAGCCGATTCGGGTGATGAGCCTGGGAGATCAGCTATCGTGGCTGACCGCACTGGCGAATGATGAAGGGTATGCGCGTGTGTTCGCCGGTCAGCTCGAGAATTTCGCCCACGCTGGAGATCTCCTGGCGGTTTTTTCGGCCAGCGGCAATTCGCCCAATCTGGTCGAGGCCGTCCGCGTGGCCCGATCGCGGGGGGTGATGACCGTTGGGTTTCTCGGTTTCGACGGCGGAACGCTGAAATCCCTGGTGGACGACTACGTCTGGCTGCCAACCCCGATTGGGGCATATGGTGCGGCAGAGGACGGGCATCTGGTGGTCTGCCACCTCATGACGACGATCCTGGCGCGAGGTGCAGCGTCGAGCGAGCGAGCCGGCGTGACCGTGGCGTCCGAGTCGGGCTCCGTCCGGTCGTGACCATCCGTACCAAAGGTGAGGGGTTGATTCGCCCCCGGCAGGCAGTCATTCTTGCCGGAGGCCGGGGCTCTCGGCTCGGTACGCTGACCGACGCTCGGCCAAAGCCCATGATCGAGGTGCACGGGCGCCCGTTTCTCGAGTATCTCGTGGAGATGCTCAGGGAGCAGGGATTCACCGAGGTGTTGCTCCTGCTTGGATACCGCGCGCACGTCGTGCAGGACCACTTCGGCGATGGCAGCCGATTTGGCGTACGTATCGAGTACTCCGTGACTCCTGCCGAGGACCTGACGGTCAGGCGCCTGCAGGCGGCGCGTAGTCGGATCGCCGACCCCTTCCTGCTGATGTACTGCGACAACTACTGGCCGATGCCGTTCGAGAGGCTCTGGCGTCAATACGTCGGGGCGGGGGTCGCGGCGCTGACCACGGTCTATAGCAATAGAGACGGGTATTCGCGCAACACGGTCAAAGTCGGGTCGGATGGCGTGATTGAGATCTTCGACCGCACGCGAACCGCCCCGGGCCTCAACGGCATCGAGATCAGCTACGCAATCCTGCGGCGCGATCTGCTCGACTTGCTGCCCGAACACGACATGCTGGTCGAGGAGGCCCTGTATCCGACACTGGCACTCCAGGGGCAGCTCGTGGCTCACGTCACGGATCACCGGTATTACAGCGTCGGTTCCGTGGATCGGCTCCCGCTGACCGAGGCATTTCTCGCCAGAACGCCCGCCGTCATCGTGGATCGCGACGGCGTCCTCAACCGTCGTCCGCCGCCGGGACAGTACGTGCGTGACGTCAGCGAGTTCGAGTGGCTGCCGGGGTCGCTCGAGGCACTTCGGGCGTTTCGCCAGGCTGGGTACCGTGTGATCGTCGCATCGAACCAGGCGGGCGTCGCGCGCGGCCACGTGAGTACCGACGCCCTCCACGCGATCCACGACATGATGCGAGCCCAGGCCGCCGAGGCGGGTGGGGGCATCGACGCCATTTACTACTGTCCGCACGATTGGGACGCGGGGTGCGAGTGCCGCAAACCGCGACCGGGTCTCCTGTTCCAGGCCCAACGCGATTTTTCGCTGGATCTCACACGGACATGCTTTCTGGGTGACGACGAACGGGACTTGCAGGCGGCGGAGGCCGCTGGCGCCCCCGGGCGGCTGGTCACCGCGACGGAACCACTTCTGGTTCATACTCGTCAACTGCTCGCTCACACGGCCTCCTCGGAGCTCCGCAACTGATATGTCGCGAATTCAACGCATTCTCATGACCGGCCACAACGGCTATCTCGGTTCCGTCATGGCGCCGCACCTGACGAGTGCCGGCTACGACGTCGTTGGTCTCGACGCCAACTACTTCCGCGAGTGCACACTCGTCCCTGGTGCCGAGGGGATGGAGATCGAAAAGGACCTGCGCGATCTGGACGCCGGCGATCTGAGGGACATCGATGCCGTCGTGCATCTGGCCGCGCTGAGCAACGATCCCATCGGAAATCTGAGCGCTGACTGGACGCGCGACATCAACCTGCTCGCCACGATACGGTTGGCGGAGCTGGCTCGAGCTGCGGGCGTGCGACGGTTTCTCTTCTCCTCCTCGTGCATCATGTACGGTCTGTCGGATGCGCCAGTCGTCAACGAGGAGTCGCCACTCGATCCACGCACCGTGTACGCCCGATCGAAGGTCGAGGCCGAGCGCGCCCTCTCGGCGTTGGCCACGGCGGATTTCTCGCCGACGTTTCTTCGCAACGGCACGGTGTACGGGTTGTCGTCCCGGATGCGATTCGACACGGTCCTGAACGATCTGGTCGGTGCTGCAGTCACCGAGGGTCGGGTGGTCGTCCAGGGTGATGGGACACCGTGGCGTCCCGTCGTGCACGTCGAGGACGTGGCGCGGGCATTCGCCGCCGTGATCGAGGCGCCACGGGAGGCCGTGCACAATCAGGCGTTCAACGTCGGTGCCGACACGCTGAACATCCAGGTCGGCGACCTGGCCACGGTCGTGGCGCGGGTCGTGCCGGAATGCCAGCTCGAGGTAGCGGGATCGCCGGCTGCGGATCGTCGGTCGTATCGCGCGGATTTCTCCAAGTTCGGCCGCACCTTCCCGTCGGTGGTCTTCCGTTCGCCGGCCTCTGGTGCTCGTGACCTGTATGACACATTTGCCGCGTTGCCCCTCACGCGGGATCACTATCGCAGCGACCGCTTCATTCGCCTGAAGTGGCTGCACCGGTTGCTCGATTCGGGCCGTCTCGATCAGTCGCTGCGATGGACGGTCACCGTGGGGGCCGACCGATGATCGACGGGGTGAAGGTTGTTCCGTTGCGTCAGATCGTGGACGAGCGGGGCAAGATCATGCATATGATGAAGGCCACCGATCCGCACTTCATCCGGTTCGGCGAGATCTACTTCTCGTGTGCCTGGCCCGGGACGATCAAAGCGTGGCATGTCCACACACGCATGACCATCAACAATGCGGTCATGGTGGGGAGCGCCAAGCTGGTGATGTACGACCTGCGGCCCGACTCGCCCACACAGGGAGAGCTCCAGGAGGTGTTCCTGGGTGAGGACAACTACTGCCTCGTGCAGATTCCGCCGGGGATCGCGAACGGCTACAAGGCGTACGGGGAC
Source organism: uncultured Bifidobacteriaceae bacterium (assembly GCA_964505975.1). Taxonomy (GTDB): domain Bacteria; phylum Acidobacteriota; class Vicinamibacteria; order Vicinamibacterales; family UBA2999; genus Gp6-AA40. Next base: position 15,320 of record CAZDLW010000003.1, read on the forward strand.
AAGATGGTCGTGCTGGCCAACTGTGCAACCGAGTCGCACGACCCGGACGAGATCGTCAGAGTCGATCCATTCACGCCGGACATCCCCTACGACTGGTCATTGCGCCATGGCTGAGAGGCAGCTCGGGTCCGCACGCCGCGGGACCGTTGCAGGCCGACCGCCGCTCCACCCACACAGCACTCGTGTCCGGCCCGCGTGCGGCCGACACTCCGCTCACTGTGAGGCGTCGGGCGCGCCCCCTCGCCGCATGAGACTTGCTGAGGCGTATGGTCTTCAGTGAAACACCGCTGCCCGGTGCGTTTCTCATCGACGTGGAACGCAGATCCGATGATCGAGGCTTCAACGCACGAGCCTGGTGCGAACGGGAATTCGAGGCGCAGGGTCTCGTGTCTCGTATGGTTCAGGCGAATACGATAGTCAACCACCGCAAGGGCACGCTTCGCGGGCTGCACTATCAGGCAGGGGCTGCCGCCGAGGCCAAAGTGTTTCGCTGCGTGCGCGGAGCGATTTTCGACGTCATCGTCGACCTCAGGGAAGAGTCTCCGACGTACACGCAATGGTTCGGCGTCGAGCTCACTGCGGAGAGCCGGCGGATGCTGTACGTGCCGCGGCGTTTTGCGCAGGGCTTCGTGACGCTCGCGGACGATACCGAGCTCTTCTATCACGTATCCGCTTTCTATGCCCCCGAATGCGAGCGGGGTATTCGTTACGACGATCCTGCAATCGGGATCGCATGGCCGGTCGGGCCGACCGTGATCTCGGAGAAGGACTTGGGTTGGCCGGACTTCACCTCACGAGTGCCGTTGGAGCACATCAATGATCGTCGTTGACAGCGCACTGGCCCGGCGAGCGCGCGAAGGGTCTCCAGTCCGTGTCGGGATGGTGGGTGCCGGAGCCATGGGCCGGGGGATTGCCCGGCAGATTCTTCATTCGGTGCCGGGTTTGCGTCTGGCCGCCGTCGCGAACCGTCACGTGGAACGTGCCGCCCAGGCGTACGTCGACGCGGGGGTTCAGGATGTCGTGACGGCACGGTCGGCGGCCGAGCTCGAGTCGGCCGTGACGGACAACCGTCCCGCAGTCATCCAGGACGGTATCGAGCTGTGCGCGGCGCCTTCTATCGACGTGATCCTCGAGGTGACCGGTGCGGTTGATTTTGGTGCCCAGGTGGTGATGAATGCCATCCGACACCGGAAGCACGTCGTCACGATGAACGCAGAGCTTCAAGGAACGGTGGGGCCCATCCTGAAGACCTTCGCGGACGAGGCCGGCGTTGTCTTGACAGACTCCGATGGCGATCAGCCGGGCGTCATCATGAACCTGTACCGGTTCGCACAGGCCATCGGCTGTCGTCCCGTGCTGGCCGGAAACATCAAGGGGTTGCACGACCGGTATCGGAATCCTTCGACGCAGGCCGAGTTTGCCCGGCGCAACAAGCTTGCACCGCACATGGCCGCGTCGTTTGCCGATGGCACGAAGGTGTCGTTCGAGATGGCCATTGTGGCGAACGCTACCGGGCTGCGCGTCGGCGTGCGTGGGATGTACGGGCCAGACTGCCAGGACGTGCAGGATGCGGCGCGCCTCTTCCCGCTCGATCGGCTCCTCGACGGCGGGCTCGTCGACTACGTCGTCGGGGCCAAACCCTCCCCCGGCGTGTTCGTCCTCGGCTATCAGGATGACGCCGTGCAACGGGAGTACTTGAAGCTGTACAAGATGGGCGACGGCCCGCTGTACACGTTCTACACCCCCTATCATCTCTGTCATTTCGAGGTCCCGCTCACGGTCGCCCGGGCGGCCCTGCTGGGTGATGCGGCGGTGGCGCCAATCGGTGCGCCGGTCGTCGAGGTCGTGGCGACGGCCAAGGCCGACCTTCGGGCCGGGATGATGCTCGACGGAATCGGCCATTTCATGTCGTACGGCCTGTGCGAGAATGCCGACGTGGCCCTTGCCGAGCGGCTGCTGCCCATGGGTGTGGCCGAGGGCTGCCGGCTCGTACGGGACGTTCCCAGGGATCAGGTTCTCACCTACGATGACGTGGACCTGCCGCCGGGTCGCGTCGTGGACGCTCTCCGCGCCCGCCAGACCGAGAGGTTTCGACAGGAATTGTCCACTCGATCGATGGCGGCGCCTGCCTGACCACCGCACGACCGCGACTGCTGCGGTTCGATGCATTCCCGACACGGCACAGAACGGCCGGGACGTGACGCCCTCCTTGGAGTCCGCATGATTGCGACAGCACGCACGACGCAGGTGACACCCGCTCTTCGCACGGCACGGCAGGCGTCGCCCTACGAGCACAGTGTCGTCATGACCAGGACTCCCCTGCGCATCAGCCTGGCGGGAGGCGGGACCGACCTCGCCGAGTTCTACGAGCACGATTATGGCGCCGTGTTCAGCACGGCCATCGATCAGTACGTCTACGTGACGGTGAAGCGCCACAGCGAGCTGTTCTACGAGCCCATCCGGATCAATTACTCGAAGACCGAGCAGGTCAACGACACCTCGGAGATCGAGAACGGGATCGCCCGGGAGTGTCTGACGCTCATGGAGATCGAGCCGCCAATCTATGTCAGCGTCGTTGGCGACATGCCCGCGTCCACGGGCCTCGGCGGGTCCAGCAGTTTCGCGGTCGGTCTGCTGCATGCGTTGCATGCCCTGCGCGGTGAGCGCGTGTCGGCCGGCCAGCTCGCAGAGGAAGCCTCGCACATCGAGATCGATGTGTTGAAGCAGCCAATCGGCAAGCAGGATCAGTACGCCGCGGCGTTCGGAGGGTTGAATTACTTTCGCTTCGAGCCCGGCGGGCGGGTGACGGTCGAGCCGCAGCGGATTCCGGCGCACCGGCTGGCGGAGTTCTTCGACCACACGTTGTTGCTGTGGACCGGGATGCAGCGGGACACCGATTCGGTTCTCGCCGAACAGCGCCGGAATACGCCCCAGAAGCTGGACCTCCTGCGTCAGATCCGGGCCCACGCCGAGCGCCTGCGCGGACTGGTCAGCGATGGCATCCTCGATCCGGTCGTCGTCGGGCGGATCCTGCACGAGAGCTGGCTCAGGAAACGAGAGCTGGCGGGAAGCATCACGACCGAACAGATCGACAGCTGGTACGAGCGCGCGATGGCCGCCGGAGCCGAGGGTGGCAAGTTGTGCGGTGCCGGGGGAGGCGGGTTTCTGCTGCTGTTCGTGCGGCCCGAGAATCGCGAGCGCGTGCGGAACGCGCTGAGCGAATTGAAGGAGGTGGAGGTGCGACCTGAGGTGCACGGATCGCGGGTCATGCTTCCCTTTCTTCGCTGAAGGACCTTGGCCATGCCCCAGTCGCCCCGACGTCGCGGCGTGGCACGTCCGCGGTTCATCGTGGTAGCCGGTCCGCCGTGCTCCGGCAAATCAACAGTGGCCAGGCGCCTCTCGGTGGAGCTCGGCTCGCCTCACCTCGAGATGGATGCCTTTCGCCGGCGGGTACTGCCGCAGTCGGATCAACGCGTCGAGCATCGTGACATCGCATACCGCGCGATGCACGCCGCGGCGGAGCTCCTGGCACCCTGGTGTGCCACGCTCGTGCTGGACGCGACGTATACGGCAGCCGTCTGCAGGCAGGATCTGCTCGGCACGATCGAACGCACCGGCGGAGATCTTGTCGTCGTCGAGTGCAAGGTCGATCCGATGATTGCGGTGCAGCGGTTCGAGAGTCGGGATGCTCATCCGGCGGTCGATCTCACCGCCGACCGCGTGACGGCCCTCGCCCGCGGCTATCCCTACTTCCCGGGCGCGTACATACTGCAGGGCGATCCCAGCCCCACGACTCATGTGTGTCACCTGGCTCTGGAGGGGTCCACGCGACCGATGAGCCGCGTCGATCGCACCAGGTGGTGTCGGTACGGACAACCTCGTGAACGAGACGACCAGCGTGTGTCCCGCTCCGCTGCCGTGGTGGCGGCTTCTTCTTCCCCGTCGCGGTCCGTCGTCTCTCGAGCCAGTCGAGCGTGAGGTGGCGTCTCCGCGTGTCGTGGGACCAGGAACAGGCGTGAGGCGGGAAGCGCGCGTGCTGTGGCTCTTCGTCTGGCTGCTGTGCGTGGGCTGTGTCACGCTGTTTCCGTTCGATTTCCGGTTGGCGCCTGCTGCGCTGACGCAAGGCCTGGAGACGTTCTGGGCCATGGCCTACACGCCTCCACCGGCCAGCGAGATTGTGCTCAACGTGCTGCTGTTCGTGCCTGTGGGGGCGTTGGTCTATGGCAGCGGCCAGGGCGGGCGTCGTGGGATGGGGCTCGTGGTACTCGCTGCGGCTGCGGGCGCGCTGATCTCGCTCACCGTCGAAGTGACGCAGGCGTTTCTCCCGCGCCGCGGTCCATCGGTGATGGACCTGCTCTCGAACACGATGGGCGCGCTCGCTGGCGCCCTCGCGCAGCGCGCGTGGGGCCCTGGTGCCGAGGCTGGTATTGCGTGGGTGCGCAACCGGTCGCCGGCCATGCTGGTTGGCCTGATGACGGCGTTCACGGTGCTCGCGTTGCTCCTGTCGGCGGTCTTCCAGGGCCGGACTCGGTTGAGCAACTGGAGCGCGGAGTATCCACTGCTCATCGGCAATGAGGGCACAGGCGACCGGCCGTGGCGAGGGCGCGTCTTCGCGCTCGAGGTGACCGATGCCGCCACACCAGCACGGCTCGTGCGCCAGTTCGCCGCCGGCGCGCCGCTGGATCTTCCCGGGAGCCGGGTTGCCGCGTTCCAGTTCGGAGGACCCGGGCCGTACCGAGATGCGACGGGAAATCTGCCGAGTCTCGAGTGGGTGAATCACCGCGATCGGTCCGGCCCCCCCGGTATCAGACTGGGTGCGGGCACGTTGTTGCGGACCGAGGGGCCTGCCGCGGCCGTCGCGCGACGACTTCGCGAGACCCACGCCTTCACGCTCCGCGTGCGGTGTGCCACTGACGACGCCAATCAGGATGGACCGGCGCGGATCGTGTCGTACTCGCGGGACGTCGAACACAGAAATTTCACGCTCGGCCAGCAGGGTGCCGACCTGGTGTTCCGGCTGCGCACGCCGAAGACCGGAGTCAATGGGAACCGGCCCGAATTGATCATCCCGGGCGTCTTCGCCGACAGGCAACCGCGAGATGTCCTCGTGACGTACGATGGAGCGAACCTGCTCGTCACCGTGGCACATTCCCATCATGTCTCCCGGACGCGGTTGTACGTCGGCGCGAGCCTGGCACTGGCGGTGATCGATCTGGACATCAACGCCGAGGATGTGCCGGTCTTGAACGCGATGTACCTCGGCTTTCTGTTCCTCACTCCCGCTGCACTGGTGGGTGTGCTCGGACGCACGCGTCGCGAGCGCCTGCTGTTCGGCCTGTCCTGGGTTCTCGTCTTCACCGTCCTACTCGAGGGTACGCTCATGCGAGTGAGTGGACGAGCCTTCGACTGGGGCAACGTGGTCACGACGGCCGTCGCGGGAACCGTTGTTGTCGGCGTGGTCGCGATCGCGCTCTCCAGGACGGGACGCGGGAACGTGTGGCGCGCTGACCGGCGTCCGGTTCGGGAGTGAAGTTCGTGATGAAGCGTCGATGATGTCCACTCTCGTGGGTCTCAGTGGAGCCAGGCGCAACGCGTGCGCCGCAATCTGTGTGGATGGACAGATACGCGCGGCGTGCGAGCAGGAGCGGCTGACTCGAGTGCGGGGCGTCGGCCTCGACACGTGTGGGCTGCCCGAGGAGGCCATCGACGAAGTAGTGGCGCTTGCCGGCTGCGCATCCGACGATGTGACCGGCTATGTTCTGGCGGAATCCCCCCTCAAATTCCAGCCGGCCGCGTCCGCCGTCGTGCTCGATCATCACGAGGCGCACGCCGCCACTGCGTACCTGACGTCCCCTTTCAATCGCGCTGCCGTCCTCGTGTGCGACAGCCATCCCGACCGTGAGCTGAGTGTGTGGATGGGCGACGGCGGACGACTGCGCGACCAGGCCTGGCCCTGGAGGGGCCCCGCGTTCGCCAGGCTGTACTCTGACTGCGCCACGCTGTTCGCCTTGGAGCGCAACGGCAACGCACATCGACTGGAAACGCTGGCTCATCTGGGACGTGGTGACGCGGCCCGGCAACTCGAGCAGGTGCTCGGATACTCGGACGGGGGGTTGCAGCTCGCCGGCGACTGGCGGGAGCGGATCACACAGTTGATTCGACACGACCGCGGTCACCACGAACAGCCCATCGAAGCCGCCAGCGCCGTTCAGCGCAGGATCGGCGAGTTGTTGCTCGAGCTCGTGGCGGACATCCGTAAGACGGTCGACGCCGATGTGCTGTGCTTGAGTGGTGGCCTGTTTTTCAACACGTACTTCAACACGATCGTTCGCACCTCGGGGATCTTCGAAGACGTGTTCGTGCCGATCAATCCTGGGAACGCCGGCCTATCCGTTGGTGCGACACTGATGGTGGCTCGACAGGAGGCAAGTGGCTCGGCGAGCCCGCAGGAGGCCGTACACGAGACGGAGCCGGCGCGGTCCGTTTCGCCGTTCCTCGGTCCCGAATTCGACTCTGAAGCCATCAAGGCGGCGCTCGACGGCTGCAAGCTGGCGTACGAGTTCGTGAGCGAGACGGAAGCCATCGATGCCGCGGTCGTGGCGCTCGCCCGGGGACAGCTCGTGGCGTGGTTCCAAGGCCGGATGGAGTGGGGCCCCCGGGCGCTCGGTCATCGAAGCATCCTGGCGGATCCGCGATCGCCGTACGTGCTCGACAACCTGAATTTCTTCCTGCGCAAACGCGATCGCTCGCGGCCGTTTGGTGTGTCGGCCTGCCGCGATCGCGTCCCGGAGCTTTTCTGCGGCCCGCCGGTCTCGCCCTTCATGGAGTACGAGTACACACTCCGCAGCGGGCACCTGCAGCATGTCGTGCCGTCGGGAGCCAGGTCGATCCGCGTCCAGACTGTGACTGCCGACAACGGCATGTTCTGGACGTTGCACGAGCGTCTGGAGCAGGCGACGGGCAGCGGCGTTCTCGTCAACACCTCGTTCAATGGGTTCCATGAGCCGATTGTCTGCAGCCCTCGGGATGCCATTCGAGTCTTCTACGGTACCGGGTTGGACATCCTGATCATGGGCCGGTTCATTCTCAGGAAGTAGCTCGTCTCCATGCAGGAACTGATTATCGAGGCCGGTCGGACGGAACGGCAGTACTGGAGGGATCTCTGGCGGTATCGGGAGCTGTTCTACTTCCTGGCGTGGCGCGACATCCTGGTTCGCTACAAGCAGACCGTTGTCGGGGCGGCATGGGCCGTCGTACGTCCGTTCCTGACGATGGTGGTCTTGACCATCGTTTTCGGCAGGTTGGCGAACATGCCGTCGGGAGGAGTGCCGTACCCGATCCTGGTGTTCTGCGGCATGCTGCCGTGGCAGTTCTTTGCGACGGCCCTGGCGGAGTCTGGTAACAGCCTGATCAGCAACGCCGCGCTCGTCTCGAAGGTCTACTTCCCGCGCATGGCCATTCCGGCGAGCACGCTAGTGACGAGCTTCGTCGACTTTTCCATCTCCGCGGGCATGCTGGTCCTCCTGATGATCTGGTACCAGTACATGCCGGGTCCTGAAATACTGCTGCTGCCGTTCTTCGTCCTCGTGGCTCTCGCGGCGGCATTCGGGCTGGGCCTGTGGATCTCGGCGCTCATGGTCAGGTATCGGGACTTCAAGTACATCGTCCCCTTCATCGTGCAGTTCGGGCTGTACATCTCGCCCGTCGGATTCAGCAGCAGCGTCGTACCCGAGCAGTGGCGGCTGCTGTACTCGCTGAACCCGATGGTCGGCGTGATCGACGGATTCCGATGGGCGATCCTCGGCGGAGATGTCGAGCTCTACTGGCCGGGCTTCGTGTTGTCACTCGCGATTATCGCGTTCGTGCTGGTCGGAGGCGTTCGGTACTTCCGCAGGACGGAACGCACATTCGCCGACGTCATCTGAGGGTCCCTGGTTCAGGCTGCAGGGACGACCGGTGTCCCGTACCGACACAACGGGTATGAGCCAACCTATCATCACCGTCGAGCATCTCTCGAAACGCTACATCATCGGCCATCAGGCCAGCCATGGGGATGGCCTGCGTCACGTGCTCGAACAGGCGTTTCGCAGCCCCTGGCGAATGCTGCGTCGAGCGGCGGAGCGTCTATCGCAGCAGGAAGAGGAGTTCTGGGCGCTGCGAGACGTGAGCCTCGACATCCAAGCCGGCGAGGTCGTCGGCTTCATCGGCCGGAATGGCGCGGGCAAGTCCACAGTGCTCAAGATTCTCAGCCGCATCACCGAACCAACGGAAGGTCGAGTCCGTATCCGTGGGCGAACGGCGAGCCTCCTCGAAGTCGGCACCGGGTTCCACCCCGAGCTGACCGGGCGGGAGAACATCTTCCTGAACGGAGCCGTGCTCGGGATGAGCCGCGCCGAGATCGCGCGCAAGTTCGACGAAATCGTTGCGTTTGCCGAGGTGGAGCGGTTTCTCGATACGCCGGTGAAGCGCTACAGCAGCGGCATGTACGTGCGGCTGGCGTTTGCCGTTGCCGCTCACCTCGAACCCGACATCCTCCTGGTCGACGAGGTGCTGGCGGTCGGTGATGCGGCCTTCCAGAAAAAGTGTCTGGACAAGATGGACGCCGTGGGGCACACGGGCCGCACCGTCTTGTTCGTCTCTCACAACATGCAGGCGGTGACGCGGCTCTGTCAACGTTGCGTGTTGCTCGACCGCGGTACGGTCAGGCTCGATGGCCCATCGCATCGGGTGGCCGCCGCGTACCTGAGCTCGGGAGTCGGCACGACAGCGGTTCGTGAATGGCCAGACCTGTCCAGCGCGCCGGGTGACGACGTGGTCCGTCTGTGCGCCGTGCGCGTGCGATCGGAGGAGGGTGAGCTCATCGACACCGTCGATATCCGCCGGCCCGTCGGCATCGAGCTGGAGTACGAGGTCCTGCAGCCCGGATTTGTGTTTCATCCCCACTTCGGCCTGCGGAACGAGGATGGGATCCTCTTGTTCGTGGCGCAGGATGTGGACCTGACCTGGCGGGGGCGGCGGCGACCTGCAGGCCGCTACGTCAGCACCGGATGGATTCCTGGGAACCTCCTCGCGGAGGGACCGATGTCGGTGATGCCCGTGCTGATGACGCTTGGGCCTGAGCATGCGCATGCCGTGGTGGAGGATGCGGTGCTGTTCCGAGTCGTCGACTGTCTGCCCGCGACGGATACCTCGCGCGGCGACTACCCACGGCCTATTCCGGGGGTGATGAGGCCGCTCCTGAAGTGGACCACGACTCGTGTACCGAAAGATCAGGCGGCTGGTGTGCTGATTCCGTGAGGCTGCCGGGAGCATTCGAGATAACGTCTCACCGTACCGCGGCCGCGGTGGGCGTGACCGTTGCGGCCGCCAGGTCCTCCTGGCGCGTGCTGGTTCGAGTGGCGACCTGGACGGCCGGGCTCGCGCTGCTGCTGGTGCTGGTGCAGCAGCTGATCCTGCCGCGGTTGCCGGCGCGTGGTTTTGCGAACGGGAGCTTCGAAGCGGGTTATCTCGGCTGGAACGTCGGCGGTCACCAGCACCTTGCCGCGGATCATCCGACGTACCCCGCGAGCGACGGGTCTACCGTCGTGGTGTTCGACCACCCTGGCAACCTGCCCAGTCAGGCGGTGCTCTCCCGGACGGTCGCAACAGTTCCAGGTCAGCGCTATGGCCTCTCGTTCGACCTGGGCACCGTGGGACGCACTGCGGATCAAGCGATACGAGTCTCGGTGGCGGGCAACCGCCTTCTCATGAACAGTGTGTTCGTGGTCGCCAGCGCCGACGGGACACCGCCCTACACCACGCACCACGTCAGCTTCGTTGCCGATGCCGCCCGGACGACTCTGACGTTCGCGGACGTGTCGTCCAACTACTGGTTCATCGATGCGCTGCTCGACAACGTTCGGCTGGGGATCGAGCACCCCGACGCACCGCTCGTGATACGACCGCCTCGACGGACCGCCGTCGCTGACGGCGCCGAGGCAACGTTCACCGTGGAGGCGTCCGGACCGGGACCCTCGAGATATCAGTGGCGTGTGGACGGGACCGACATCCCCGGCGCGAACGGCCAGACCTACACGATCGCCGGAGCCGACGGCAGTCACGCGGGGAGCTACAGCGTCGTGGTGTCGAATGCCGCGGGCACGGTGACCAGTTCGTCGGCGCGGCTGAGCGTGCTACCGCGCGCCATCCTTCTCAACGGCAGCTTCGAGCACGGATCGGCGGCATGGACGTTCAGCAATGACAGCGTGGCGGTGTCGACGAATACGACGTATGGCGTGACCGACGGAGCTCAGCTCGTGCACTTCAACTGGGGCCAGCAGGAGCCGAACGGCTCGGTGTCCCAGGCGTTCGCGACGGTTCCGGGGCAGGAGTACGTGCTCGCGTTCGATGTGGGCGCTTTCTCGCTGCTGAATCAGTACGAGCAGCGCCTGCACGTGACAGTGGAAGGAGAAGGGATGCTGTTATCGGCGCGCGTGTCGGTGTTCGCGCCGGGCAATGGATGGACCTACCGTCCCCAGACCTTCACATTCGTTGCGGACGACACGGCGGCAGTGCTCACGTTCCGGGATGCATCACCGACAACGGAGAACGTCGATCTCCTGTTGGACAACGTCCGCGTGATGGAGGGCCGACACCGAGCGGCCTCGGAGTGACAGTCGCTCCAGACAGAGCACGAACGGTTCGGGTGTGTGTTGTAGGAATCCTTCCGGCGTCTCCCGACGGAATGTACTCGTCGCGTCAACGACCGTGGCGTGTGCGATCTGTTGGGGCGACCCGCCATGCACCCTTCATGTCAGGAGTTGTCGTTCGTTCGTAGCGGAGAGGGCGTGTGTGAGATCGGATGTGGCTCGGGCCCGCTGGCGGATCTCGCGATCCCACGGCCGTAGAGTCCGAGGGAGGCGCAGGTTCTGATGGTGGCTGACTTTCCCGATGAGGAGACCGAGGGGTCCATCCCAGACAGGTTCGAGCGGATGGCGCGCCGGTATCCGGAGCGGGTCGCCCTCGAGGGGCGCGTCCGGCCGCTGACGTACCGGGAACTGAATGCAGCGGCCAATCGTGTCTCACGAGCGATCCTCGCCCGCCGGGGAACGGCTCCTGAACCCGTCGCGCTGCTGTTCGAGCAGGGCACCGACGCTATCGTCGCGATGCTCGGTACGTTGAAGGCGGGAAAATTCTACGTGCCGCTCGATCCCGTTCATCCTGCCGCGAGAAACGCTCATATCCTGGACGAGACGGAGGCGGTCCTCGTCGCCATGCACGAGAGGACGTGCGAGCGCGCCAGCCAGATCCGTCCGGGACTCGACGTGCTGGATATCAACCAGCTCGAGTCTGGAATCTCCTCCGAAGACGTGGGACTTCGGATCGCTCCGGATGACCTCGCGTACGTGGCCTACACGTCGGGGTCCACCGGTGGCCCGAAGGGCGTGATGCAGACCCATCGCAACGTCCTTCACAAGACCAGGACACATACCCGCAGCGCCGGAATCTGCGCTGACGATCGTGTAGCCCTTCTCTATTCTCACGCGTCGAGTGGTTCCGTGCGCGACATTTTCGGCGCCCTTCTCAACGGGGCCGCACTGTGTCCCTTCGATGTCAACACGGAGGGCTTCGGTGGACTGGCTCGGTGGCTCGCTGAGCAGGAGATCTCCGTGTACAACTCCGCAGCCACCCTCTTTCGGCACTTCGCGAACAGTCTGACGGGGCGGGAATCGTTTCCGCACCTGAGGCTGATTCATGTTGGCAGCGAGACCATCTACAAGAGCGACGCAGAGCTCTTCAGGAAGCACTTTGGGTCGGACTGTGTGTTCGTGGCGCGCCTGGGCTCGACCGAGTTCAGCCCCATCCGGGAATACTCCATCCGGAGCGACACTCGAATCACGGGAAACACCGTACCGGCGGGCTATGCAGCCGAGGGTGCCGACGTGCTCCTGCTCGACGAGACCGGTGCCGAGGTTCGTGTGAACGAAATCGGAGAGATAGCGGTGAGGAGCCGCTACCTGTTCCCCGGATATTGGCGGCGTCCCGACCTGACGCGATTGGCACTTGTCCAGGATCCGCAGAGTCCGCATCTGCGAATCTACAAGACAGGGGATCTCGGCCGCATGGGGCCCGATGGCTGCCTCGAGCATCTGGGGCGCAAGGACTTTCAGGTGAAGGTCCGCGGGTATCGCGTAGAAGTGCTCGAGATCGAGACGGTGCTCCGCAGCCTGGACTCGGTTCGCGAGGCGGCGGTTGTGGCAACGGAGGCGACATCTGGAGAACCACGCCTCGTTGCGTTCATCGTCGCCGCTCCGGCGGTGGCGGTGACGGCCGCCGATCTGGCGTCTCGTCTGCGCGAGATGCTGCCGGAGCACATGATCCCCCGGGCGTTCGCGTTCGTGGATTCCCTGCCGCTGACGGCAACGGGAAAGATTGATCGTCGCGCCCTCCTGGCCCTGGCGCCGATGGACGGTGGGGCCGCGTCGTCTGTGGCACCGCGGAACGCATTGGAAGCGCGGCTTGCCTCCATCTGGCAGACGGTGCTGAACACGCCGAAAGTCGGGATGACGGACAATGTGTTCGCGCTCGGGGCCACGTCGCTGGCCTGCCTCCGTGTCGTCAGCCAGATCGAGAAGGCGCTCGGTATCAGAGTGCCTGTGAGCACGCTCTTTCAGGCGCCTACGATTGCGGAGCTGGCGACGCTGATTGGCGATGCGGCTGCCGGCCGCGGACTATTCGCTGCGCGCGCTCCGGACCGTGGGCACCAAACCTCCATTCTTCTGGATTCACGGAGAGCTGAGCGACGCGTGGCTCCCCCTGTACCTGGATCAGGATCAGCCGCTTTACGGCATCGTCCATCAAGGTGAAGACGGAAGTCCGGCCCGCTACACGACGGTCGAGGCCATGGCGGCACACCATCTCGACCTGATGCGCCGCCTTCAGGCCGATGGTCCGTACTATCTGGGGGGGTACTGTTTCGGGGGGTTGATTGCATTCGAGATGGCACACCACCTGAAAGCCAGTGGAGCGGAGGTGGGGCTGCTGATGGTGCTGGAACCCAGCCCGCTGGAGCGGTGTGGCGTATCGTCACTGTTGCCCTTGCCTAGCGACGCTCGCCCCAGATCGATCTGTGAACGAACCTCGCGCCACGCCCAGGCGTTGAAGACGCTGAAGTCGTCACAGCGGCTCGCGTATGTCGCTCGGGGCGTGCAGGGCAAGGTGTCGGCCTGGCTGTCGCCGTTACGGGGAGCTGGCAAGAACGCGCTCTGCCGGACGTACCACTGGCTGCGTATTCCCCTGCCGCGTTCGCTTCGAAGCTTCTACATCCTGGGAGTGTACCGGCGCGCGAGGGCCCATTACGCGCTGCGGACGTATCCGGGACCGGTCACGCTGTTCGTGGCGGCGGACTCCCCGCACAACAGACCGAGCTGGGAAGGGCTGGCTACCGGGGCGATCGACATCTACAACGTGCCGGGAGATCACCACTCCGTGCTGAGGGACCCGCACTCCGTGCGGGCGTGGGCCGGGATCCTTCAGAGATGCCTCGACAGTGCACGGAGACGCCAGGCGGCAGATTCGTCAGCGTGCGTCCCCTCTGCGGCCGACGAGCAGCGTATCGACGAGGTGGTGACGAGGAGGCCCGCGATCGAGGCGGTGTCGGCGGGTGAATCCTGTGCAGCTGCCGGTAGTGTCCTTCCTTCATCCGATCCGGGGCATCGCTGAATAGAGCGCCCGAGCGCCGGCCCGGCTCTCCTGAGCGCCGTAGGCAATCGGGAGCATGGTGCGGTTGCTGACGTCACACATGTCATGACGGTACACGTTCTTGGAATCTCGGCCTTCTATCACGACTCGGCCGCGGCGATCCTGCGCGATGGCGAGATCGTGGCCGCCGCACAGGAGGAGCGCTTCACACGACAGAAGCACGACGCGCGATATCCGGAACATGCCATCGCGTTCTGTCTGGAGGCGGCGGGAGTGACCGCAGCCGACCTCGACGCCGTCGCCTTCTACGAGCGGCCGGTGGTGAAGCGCGAACGCTTGCTGGAGACGTATCTGGCGTGGGCCCCGAAAGGGTTCGAGCTGTTTCGCGAGTCGATGCCGAGATGGGCGCAGCACACGCTCGACGTGCCGGACCGGATACGGGCCGGATTGCCCGGGTTTGGCGGCCGCGTCCATTGTGCCGATCACCACGAGTCCCACGCTGCCAGCGCGTTCTTTCCGGCGCCGTTCGACGAAGCGGCGATTCTGACCCTTGACGCCGTGGGCGAGTGGAGCACCAGCGCGATTGGCGTGGGCCGCGGATCGCGGATCGCCCTCACTCACGAACAACGGTTCCCGCATTCGCTCGGCTTGCTGTATTCCGCGTTCACGTACTACGCGGGGTTCCGCGTCAATTCCGGCGAATACAAGCTCATGGGGTTGGCGCCGTACGGGCAGCCCCGCTACGTGGATGTGATCTTGAAGCGGCTCGCGACACTGGCAGAGGACGGCTCGCTCGCGCTGGATATGCGGTACTTCGACTACGCCGCAGGCCTCACGATGACGTCGCCGTCGTTCGAGGAGCTGTTCGGCGGCCCGGCGCGTGAGCCGGAAGCGTTGATCACGCAGAAGGAGATGGATCTGGCCGCGTCGGTGCAGGTCGTGTGCGAAGAGGCGATGCTGCGTGCGGCCCGTCACGTGCATGCCCTGACCGGGTTGCCAGACCTCGTGATGGCCGGCGGTGTTGCGCTGAACTGCGTGGCAAACGGCCGCCTGCTCCGTGAGGGGCCCTTCGAGCGGATCTGGATTCAGCCGGCGGCCGGCGACGCCGGGGGAGCGCTTGGGGCTGCGCTGCTCGTCTGGCACCATCACATGGGCCGGTCCAGGCAGCCGCAGTGTGGGGATGCGCAGAAGGGATCGCTGCTCGGACCGATGTTCCCCAACGACGACATCGGGCTGTTTCTCGACGCCATGGGGGCCACGTACGATCGCGTGGAGGACGAGACGGAGCTGCTGGATCGTGTCTCGCGCCTCATCGCGGATGAGAAGGTCGTCGGGTGGTTCCAGGGGCCGATGGAGTTCGGCCCCCGCGCGCTGGGCTGCCGCAGCATCATCGGTGATCCGCGCTCGCCGCGGATGCAACAGAAGATGAACGTCGCCATCAAGTTTCGCGAATCCTTTCGCCCGTTTGCGCCCTGTGTGCTGCGCGAGCATGCCGACGAGTACTTCGAGATGCGGGCTGGCGAGGAGAGCCCGTACATGCTCTTTGTCGCACCGGTGCGGCCAGAGCACCGGACGCCAATGAGCGAGGCGGATCGACAGAAGATGGCGGACCCGGATCTCAGGATTCGGCTGTCGGTTCCGCGATCGACGCTGCCGGCCATCACGCACGTCGACTACTCGGCGCGAGTGCAGACCGTCGATGCTGGGCGTCACGGTCGCTTCTATCGGCTGATGCAGCGATTCCATGCGCTGACCGGTTGCCCGGTCGTCGTCAATACCAGCTTCAACATTCGCGGGGAGCCGATCGTGTGCACGCCCGAGGACGCGTATCGCTGTTTCATGGCGACCGATATGGACTGTCTCGTGCTGGAAGATCACATCCTATTGAAGGCGGATCAGGTGTTCAGCCTTCTGCCCGACATGGACGGCTATCGCAAGCGGTACTCGAGTGCCCTCGATTAGGCCGCTGTCGCCGCTGGTGCTGTCTCTGCGCCGAGCGGATACCATCGCGTTCTGGCTGCTGGGCACGACTCTCGTGTGCGTATCGCTCGGGCTCGTTGCGGCCGTATGGGGCGCGCAGTCCCCCTGGTTGTGGGGAGCGGGTGGAGTCAGCGTGCTGGTGCCGGGGCTCGTCTGGGAGCCCTGGTTCGAGACCGGCGTCAAGGCCTGGAACAAAGGAGCGCGTCTGGTCGCATCCGCCCTCCGCACCTACGTCCTGATGGTGTGTTACTACGTGCTGGTCGGCGCTGTCAGCCGAGCCGGGGCGTCGAGACATGTGGCGCCCGAGCCGGCCCCAGTCGCCTCCCGGTGGGCCGCTCGACGGGGACGCGACAGCCGTGAGGATGGGGCGTTGCCGTCCATGGAAGAACGGTGGCGGCAGGAGCTCAACGCCTCCGCGCAGCGGCCGGGACAGGGCTGGGTCCTGTGCCTGTTTCCGTGCGTGTTCCTGTTGCGTCTCCTGGGTGAGGAAGGCCACGACGGCGTGCCGCCGTCGAGTACGTACACGCTCTATTAGCCGAGAGGAGGTCGAGTCTGTCGAGTTCCCTGACGCGTGCACTGCTTGCTGCTGTCGCGTTCGTTCCGGCAGTCGTGCTGCTCCTGCCGGCGTTGGCCGCGGCCCTCGCACTCTTTCTGTTCGCGGCGTGCGTGCGCACCCTCGGGCGCTTGCTCGAGCCGCGCTTCGTCTCGTGGACGGAGCTCATCGCGTTCGACCAGAAGCTGGGGTGGAAGCCTCGGCCCGCGCTGGACACGCATTATCTGGCCGATTACGACGACGTCTTCCGCATCGTGACCGATCGGGAGGGGTGGCCGGGACGCCGCTCCATCGAGGAGAGCCCGGTGGTGGTTATCGGGGATTCGTTCGCATTCGGGTACGGGATGGATACGCCCCGATCGTTCGCGGAGCTCTGTCAGGTGTCCGTGAAGGCCGTCGGCGCACCCGGCTACAGCATGGTCCATGGCGTACGCCTGATGGAGGAATTCGGATCCCGCCTGTCCGGGAAGCTCGTCGTCTGGTTCGTGTACCTGGAGAACGATCTCCAGGACAACCTGGCGCCGGAGATGCGAGGGTACCGCACACCGTTCGTCAGACCGGCCCCTCGGGGCGGGTGGGAGATTGTCGACGATCACGTCTCACCCGCCACATGGCATTCCTCTCGCCTCGATAGGCGACGGCTCTTTCCGACATTCTGTGTCCCGGGTCCTTTGGCCGATCGGGCGTATGCGGCCAGCGACTACCTGATTTGTCGCGCGCACACAGCGTGCCACGGGGCCGGGGCCCATCTGGTGCTCGTGACCGTTCCGCATCCGATACAGCTGACCGCACCCGGTCGGGTGCGGCTGGCCGCCCTCAGCGGTAGTCCGGCGTCGTGCGACGCGACGCTGCCGGATCGCCGGATCGCCGAAAGTTGTCAATCGCGTGGTATTCCAATGGTGCCAGGTGCGGCCCGCCTGTCGTTCCGCCACTACAAGCGGCGTGAGGGCATTCACTGGAACGCACGGGGCCATCGCCGCATGGCGACGTTGCTCGATGAGCTGTACGGCAGCTTCACGTCGGGCACCCTGACCGCGCTCGTCCCCCACAGTGCTGCCGAACCTGCCTCGGTGTATGCCAGTGCAGACTGCAAGGGAGCGGCGGGCCCTCCCTCGCCCCTCTACCGGACGTGATGGAGCACAAGGACCGGAGTGTGACGGTCCGTCGAAGAGGCCCGGGGCTGGTGACGCTGGAGCTGCTCACGAGAGCCTTCGCCCCCTCCTGCCGGACGTCGCGGCCCCCGTCCAAGACCGTAGCGATCGTCGTCCCCGTGTCGTCGCGGCCCGTACTGCTGCCGGAGGAAGAGATTGCGCTCCGCCATCTCTGTCACTTCCTCGGGCCGTACGACAAGTACTTCGCTGCCCCGATCGGGTCGCCCATTCGGCGTGACGGCTTCGAGACGAGTCAATTTCCCAGGAAATTCTTCGGCTCGCCGGTCGCCCACAATCACCTGGTCTTCTGGCCGGACTTCTATCGGACATTCGAGGAGTACGAGTACATTCTCATCTACCATCTCGACAGCCTCGTGTTCTCGGACGAACTGATGCGGTGGTGCAGAGCGGGGTGGGATTACATCGGCGCGCCGTGGCTTCCGTGCGCAGACACGCCCTGGGTGAAAGAGGCGCGCGTCGGGAACGGGGGGTTCGCGCTGATGAAGGTGGAAAGCGTCCTCGACGTGCTCGACGCGCGATATCGACAGAAGCCGGCGTCGTACTGGGCCGACCTGCTGACCAGGAACGGGCGCTGGCTGCGACCCTTCTTCCGGACACTCGAGTGGCTGCAGCCCCGCCTCCCCCCGTGGGACACCATGAGTCGCGTGACAGGCCGCTGGCGCGCCAGTGAGAACCCGACTGCATACGGGTACCACAACGACCTGTTCTGGGCGTACGAGGCGGCAGACTATGTGCCTACCTTCAAGGTGGCACCGGTCGAGGATGGACTGCGGTTCGCATTCGAGGCGGCGCCGCGAACGTGCTTCGAGCTGAACGGCCGCCAGCTCCCTTTCGGCTGTCATGCCTGGACAAAGTTCGATCGCGGCTTCTGGGAGCCGCTCCTGTTGCCACCAGCGGGAACCGCTCCGGAGGCACAGCCGGAGTGGGTGCCCTCAGAAACGCCGTCCCCCGGCCCAGCACAGCCTCGGCCCCGCATCACTGACTCGCGAGCCGGAAGGTAGACGATCCGTGTGTCTTCAGGCGATCCGCTGCAGCCACAGACTGGCGCCGGTGTTGTGCAGGAACAATGGCATCTCCGCTTCGAAGCGATCCCGATGAAAGTGCTCGAGATAGGTGTTGAAGAATACGATGCGGTATGCGTAGTTGAACGTCAGGAAGGCGCGCACCATGTAGGCCTCGTTCCAGGCCCGTCCTTCGGCGACCCACTCACGAAAATACTCGAATGGGTACGGCACATCGTGGACGTGAACGTACACACCTGCCGCAAGCGTGGGGAGCACCTCGGTGAGCAGGTAGACCACGTCGCTGCCGATCTTGGCGACATGGCTGGAGTCGATGAAGAGCATGTCGTTCGCCTCGAGCGTCGCGAACAGGGCCCGATCCACATGCTGTACCGGTGATGCGAGAAGCGTGATGCGGTTCCGGTCTTCTGCGCGGAGGACCGACAGCAGGCGGTCAGGATGGGGCTCGATGAAGGTACATTGGATGCGGCCATCGAAGAACAGCTCGTTCGTGTCGAGCATCAGCGCGGACGAGAAGCCAGAGCCGACCTCAATGATCCGCTGAGGACGTACGTGGCGCATCATGCAATACAGAGTGAGGCCGTCCGCGTGCGAGAACATCGGGTTCTCGAAGTAGTATCGCCGTCCTCCCGCCGAGAACGGCTGCTCATGGTAGTACGTCACGAAGTCGTCGAACAGTGCGAGCTGATCCGCTTCACGGAGGTCGATGCCCGACAGCTCTGCCGGCACGCTCCACAAGCGAGAGGTCCGCAGCGACTGGTCGAAATCTGGCAGCGGCGAATAGAAGTGACCCGGTGGGACGAAGCCGCATCCTCGCAGCAGGGTCTCACGCTCCGCCAGGAGTCGAGCCGTTCCCGGCAGGTGCCGAGCGACGTACGCGGCGCACCGTTTCACGATTCTCTTCACCATCTTCGATCATACCTGCCCGTCGTTTCACACCACGGGTCGGGATCGGGGCTCGGCTCGACGCCGGGCCGCACATGATATGCCCACGACGATCCTCATCACCGGTTCGAATGGTCTGATCGGCTCTGAAATGGTCAAGCATTTCCACGGGCTCGGCTGGCGCGTCCATGGGATCGACAACAATATGCGGGCCGACTTCTTCGGGCCGCAGGGCGACACCCGGTGGAATCAACGGAGGCTCCAGCGCGAGTACCCCGGTTTCACGCATCATGAAACGGACGTGCGGGACCGTCAGGCGATGCTGGATCTGATGGCCGAGATCCAGCCGCGTGCCGTGCTGCATGCCGCCGCGCAGCCCAGCCACGATCTGGCGGCGAGCCGGCCGTTCGACGATTTCGACGTGAACGCCGTAGGGACGCTCAACCTGCTCGAGGCGGTGAGACGGTGCTGCCCGGAATCGCCGTTCGTGTATCTGTCGACCAACAAGGTATATGGAGACGCGCCCAACCGCATCAGGCTGAAGGAGCTCGAGACGCGCTGGGACTATGACGATCCGGCTTATGCGGACGGCATCGCCGAGGATTTCACCATCGACCAGTCGAAGCATTCGCTGTTTGGAGCCTCGAAAGTGGCAGCCGACATCATGGTTCAGGAGTACGGACGGTACTTCGGCATTCCGACGTGCTGCTTACGAGGCGGGTGTCTCACTGGTCCAAGCCATTCCGGAGTGGAGCTGCACGGCTTCCTGAGCTACCTGATCAAGCAGCACCTCGGCGGCGGCGTGTACTACGTGTACGGTTACAAAGGCAAGCAGGTGCGGGACAACATCCATTCGTACGACGTGGCGCGGTTCGTCGAAGAGTTCCTGGCCGCACCCAGGTGCGCGGAAGTCTACAACCTCGGGGGGGGGCGCGAGAATTCGTGCTCGATTCTGGAGGCGTTCTCCCGGATCGAGGCGATCACCGGGAAGCCCGCCACGTGGCAATACGTAGACAAGGCGCGCGAAGGCGACCATATCTGCTACATCAGCAATCTGGACAGGATCCGGGCGCATTATCCGCGCTGGAGGATCACGAAGACTCTTGACGACATCTTCTTGGAAGTCGCCGCAGCGTGGGAAGAACGGGCCGTATGAGCGTCCCTCGCGTGTCGATCTGTCTGCCGAACCGGAACACACGAGCGTACCTGGAAGAACGGATCGAGACCATCCTCGCCCAGACCTACACGAACTGGGAGCTGGTGGTCAGCGACAACCATTCCGACGACGGCGCGTGGGAATTGCTCGAGTCGGTGGCCCGGACTGACCATCGTGTGTCGCTCGCGCAGGCGCCACGAGAAGGGCTGTACGCCAACTGGAACCGGTGCCTCGAACGGGCTCGGGGGGAACTGATCTATATCGCCACCAGCGACGACACCATGGCGACCGATTGTCTCGAAAGGCTGGTGGCCGCCCTGGATATCCACCCGGAGTGCGACATCGCCCATTGCCCGCTGCGCACGATCGATGAGACCGGGCAGAATCTGCCCGAGTGGTGGTCCCAGGGCTCCGTGTTCGCCCTCAGCAGCGGCCCGCTTCTCGACGTGGCGCACGTACGGAAAGCGCCGTTCGACGGCCTGCTCCATCTGCTGGGAGGCTCCGTCTACGTCTCGATCACGCAGTTGCTCATCCGCCGCTCGTTGTTCGATCGCATCGGTTTCTTCGAATCGACCTGGCAATCGCTGGGCGACTTCAACTGGAACATGCGGGCCGGACTGGTCGCAAACACCGTCCACGTGCCGGATACGTGGGGCGGGTGGCGAATTCATCGCAGTCAGGCGACGGCGGGTGCCGGAATTGGATCGGCGGATCATGCCCGTAGGATCGATGAGATGATCGAGCACGCGATTGATACGTGCAACGGGCTCCTGTCGCCGGTGGTTTCCGAGCAGCTGACGCGTCACTGGCAGCACGAGGCGAAGGCGTTTCGCTGTTACATGCGGGACATCGCCGATCATCGGACCTCCTTTGGCCAGAAGGCCTATATCCTTCGACGGGCGTTGGCCGGCTCTGCACCGGCCTGGCAGCACCTCAAGCTGCGCTTGCGTGGGCGCACATTGTTGGATTGGGTGCGGACGCGTCTGGACGACGCGGGCGTCGGTCCGATGCTCGTGCCAGCGCTCGGGCCATCTTCCTGGCCCGCCGGTTCTCAGCGTGAACCGGTTCGAACCCTGAGCGGAAACGTATGAGGCACACCCGTCTGTTGAGGCAGCTCCAGGGCTTCGACGCTTTCCAAGATATTCGGCTCCAGAGCAGAAGCGGCCAGTGTTGCGTTGGACACCGTGATGCCGCAAACGAGGTTGGCCACTTCATCGGTTCCGGGCGCTTCACTGCTTGAAGGCCAAAATCGGTACGCGCGTGGAGATGTCATGATGACGAATACGGACGACCTGATCGTGGTGTGCGGTGCTGGCGGGTTCATCGGCGGCCATCTCGTGGCTGACCTCGTGCGGCAGGGCCACCGGCGCATCCGAGCGGTCGATGTCAAGCCGCTGGAGGATTGGTACCAGTGCGTTCCGGACGCAGAGAATGTGCGCCTGGACCTTCAACGCCGGGAAGCGTGCTCGCTGGCGCTGCGCGATGCGGCGGTCGTCTACAACCTGGCGGCCGACATGGGCGGTATGGGCTTCATCGAGGCGAATCGGGGCTTGTGCATGCTGTCGGTGTTGATCAACACGCACCTGCTGATGGTGGCTCGGGAAGTGGGCATCGGGCGGTTTTTCTTCTCCTCGTCGGCGTGCGTGTACGCTGCTGACAAGCAAGTTTCGGAGAACGTAACCCCGCTGAAGGAGAGCGACGCCTATCCCGCGATGCCGGAGGACGGGTATGGTTGGGAGAAGCTGTTCAGCGAGCGTCTGTGCCGGCACTTCCGCGAGGACTTCGGCGTCGAGACCCGCGTGGCGCGGTACCACAACGTCTATGGCCCTTACGGCACATGGACGGGAGGGCGCGAGAAGGCGCCGGCGGCCATCTGCCGAAAGGTAATCGAGGCCAAGCTCTCGGGTCGGCCCGAGATCGAGATCTGGGGCACGGGCAATCAGACTCGCAGCTTCATGTATATCGACGACTGCCTGCAGGGCACCCAGAGGATTCTGGCCAGCGATGTCGAAGAGCCGCTGAACCTCGGCAGTGACGAGCTCGTGACCATCAATCAACTCGTGGACCTTGTCGAGGAAATCGCAGGCATCACGCTGAAACGTCGCTACAATCTCGATGCGCCGAAAGGTGTCAATGGGCGTAACAGCGATAACACGCTGATCAGGGAGCGTCTCGGCTGGGCCCCAGACATTCGGCTGCGCGACGGGCTGGAGCCGACCTATCGGTGGATCTACGATCAGATGGTGTCGGATTCGGGAGCCCTGCGTGCCCGCCGTGCGGTTGCGGCCGGTTGAAGCGGGAGTGCCCCTCTGAATATCCGTTTCTGGCCGGATTTCTTGCCTCCCAGTGTCTGCTATGAGGAGGATGTTCTCTGCACGTTTCATCTCGTTGCGGCCGCCAGCGTCGGGCGGGTGGCCGAAATGTTCCACGGAGATACAAGGATCGTGAGGAGCGTGGCCATCTCTTTGCAAGGCTCAGCCGCAAGGCGACTGTTCTCGGTGGTCGTCGTGCCACCCGGACGCGACACGGTGCACAGAGCAATCAGCAGTCGTGCTGTCCATGGGCGTAACTCACAGGGCAAAGCTGTGTCGTGGCTGCGGACCGGAATAATCGTGGTTGTGAGCGTGACCTCGATCGTCGCGATGTCGACATCGGCGATGGCGCAAAATTCGACCCCGCCTGACGATGCGCGCGTCCACGCCGGGCCGGTGACGCTGTCGCCAACGATTGCCGTTACGAATCTGGGGCACGACAACAACGTGTATTTCGAAGCCGACCATCCGCGGAGTGACTTCACCGCTACCGTGAGCCCGGCAGTCCAGGGATGGATGAGTTTGGGGCAGATGCAGCTCACCGGCCGGAGCCAGATCGATGCCGTCTATTACAAGGAACTGTCGGACCTGAGGGCGATCGATACCGACCACTCGGGGATGCTGCAGGTTCGGCTGAATAGACTGGCTCCGTACGTCTCCGGGACCCGGGCACTCACCCGTCACCGCCGCAACCTGGAGATCGACGCGCCGGTGAGGCGCCTGGATCAGGGGTGGAGCGTTGGCGCGGATCTCCGGTTAACGGCCAAGACGACCGTCGGCGCGGCAATCGCAAAATCGAACGTGGAGTACGAAGGGGACACGTTGTACTTTGGCAGTGATTTGGCAGAGCTCCTGAATCGACGGTCCACCGCCGAGCACGTGGTGTTCCGGTACGAGTTGACGCCGCTGACGACGATCGCGGTCGAAGCACAGCGGGGACGAGACCGATTCGTCGCCACACCGGACCGGGACTCCAATAGTTGGGGTATTGCACCTGTCGTGGAATTCAAGCCGCTCGCTCTGATCAGCGGCCGCGCGCAGATTGGGTGGCGCCGCCACAGGTTCCTGGATGGCGAGATCCCGGAGTTCAGAGGCGTATTCGCACAGGTGAACCTGCGTTATACGCTCCTGGGACGGACACAGTTCGAAGTGGGCGCGCAGCGCGATCTCGGATATTCCTACCTTCTCGAGGAGCAGCAGTACGTGATCAGCGGCCTGTCGCTTTCCGTCACACATACCCTGGTTGAGCCGTGGGAGGTCACGGGCCGCGTCGGGCGGTACTCTTTGGATTACCAGACCAGCCGGCGTGCGGACCTCGGCGAGTCCATCCCCAATTATGGGGCAGGCCTGATCTATCGCCTCGGACGCACGAGGATCGGTGTACAGCTAGACCACTTCCGACGCCGGTCGGACGTGTCGCGGCAGCGCCAGTCGACGCGGACGCTGGTCTCTTCGTCCATCACACATACCTTCTAGGACAAGGCACGTCGAGATGTTGCCATACGAAAGGACGGCGATGACGCGGACAGCGGACTTTGGAGTCGAGGCGCGACGGCGGCCCTGGTCCCTTGTATTGCTCCTGGTTCTGGCACTCCCGCACACTGCCGTGCTCGGCCAGGGAGACGCGCCCGGCATGTACATCGTTGGCCCCAACGATGTGCTGACGATCAGGGTATACAACCATGCCGACCTTTCACGCGAGTACACAGTTGAGGCCGACGGCGCATTCACGTTCCCGCTCATCGGACGTGTGCCCGCGATTGGCTTCACTGTTCGGGCGATTGAAGACGAAGTGCGGAACCGCTTGGCCAAAGGCTATCTGCGGGATCCGCAGGTGAGCGTGTCGGTGGAGACGCATCGCAGTCAGCAGGTCTTCGTGGTCGGTGAAGTCCGGTCGCCGGGCGGCCTGCAGCTCATTGGTGCCATGACGCTGATAGAGGCGTTGGCCCGCGTCGGGTCGATTACGGAGCGAGCCGGTCCGGAACTGATGATCGTGCGGCCGCGACCGGGTGCCCCGCCACCGGACTTGTCCGAGCTTGCCCTCGTGGACGGTACGAAGAATGCCGAGGTGATTCGTGTGAACGTGCAGAATCTTCAGGCCGGAGCGCTCGGGCAGAATATCCCCCTTCAAGCCGGGGACACGATTTTCGTTCCGCGCGCGGAGACCGTGTTCGTGTCCGGTCACGTGCACAGCTCAGGTGAGTACGTCATCCGGAAGGGCATGACAGTGCGCCAGGTGCTGGCGCTGGCGGGCGGCGTGACGGATCGCGGTTCGACGCGGCGGATTCAAATCATCAGGCGGGTCAACGGGGTGGAGACCACAATTGGCGTGGACCAACAGGAACCCGTGCAGGCCGATGACACGATTGTCGTGCGCGAGCGACTGTTCTAGTGGGTCGCGGACCAGCCGCGCCCCGATAACTCACATACCCGCTCGAAAACTTGACTCATTCGTCAAGATTTCTCGCGCTCGAGGGTTCTAGGGCGCTATCGTCTCAGCACCGGAAAGGTATCTTCTGATGTCATCCGTTCCAGTTCACGACGGCGCGTCGTGGGACGTGCGCGTACTCCTGCACGATTACTTGCGAGTGATGTATCGGCGACGGTGGCTCGCCGCGGCGGTGTGTTCGGCAGTGGTCCTGGGCACCGCCGTGTACACCTATAGGGCAGAGCCGCTGTATCAGGCACAGGTGTCGATTCTCATCGAGCTGGAACAGCCGAACGTTGTCGATATCCCGGAAGTCTTCAGTGAACGCCCGGACTACCAGACGCAGTACGAACTTCTGCAGAGCCGGGCACTGATGCAGCGGACCGTCGCCGCGCTGGAACTGTGGACGCGTCCTGATTTCCCCGTGACCACGGAGGCCGGTGCGGTTGATGCCGTGCGAGGAGCTTTGCAGGTCGTGCCCGTGCGGGGTACTCGACTCGTTCAGGTCCGCCTCAGATGGCCAGATCCGGACCTGGCCATGGAAATCGTCAACGAGCACGCGCGGCAGTACGTGGAGCAGAGTCTCGACGTGCGCTTCGAGGCGTCCAAGCAGGCCGGCGACTGGCTCGAGGAGCAGCTGGCCCAGGAGCGGAAGCGGGTGGAAGCCAGTGAGTCCGCGTTGCAGGCCTACCGGGAGCGGTACGATGCGGTCTCACTGACCGAGGGCCAGAACATCGTAGTGCAGAAACTCGGGGACTTGAACGCGGCCGTCACGAGGGCCAAGACCCAGCGGATCGAAGCAGAAGCGCAGTATCGTGAGCTCGAAGCGATTAAGCACGACCGGGATGCACTCGACTCCTTCCCGGCCATCCTTTCTAATCCGTTCATTCAACAACTGAAGGCCAACCTGGTTGCAGAGCAACGACAGTACGCGCAGCTCTCGCAGACGTTGGGTGAGCGACATCCGCAACTCGTCGAGGTGCGCACCACGCTGGAGACCACTGCAAAGCGACTGGATGCCGAGGTCAACCGAGTCGTGGATTCGCTCCGACAGACCTATCAGTCGGCCCTGGCGGAAGAGACCAGCTTGACGCGCGCCCTGGACGAAGCAAAGCGCGAGGCCCTTGCCCTGAATCGGAGGGGGATCGAGTATGCCGCCCTCGAGCGCGAGGCCGAGAGCCTGCGACTCGTGTACCAGACCCTGCTGCAGCGGGCCAAGGAGACGAGCGTGTCGCGGGAGCTGCGAGCAACGAACATTCGCATCATCGATCCCGCTCGGCGACCGGGAGGTCCAGTCTTTCCACGCACGACGATGAATATGCTGGTCGCAGTTGTTGCGGGCCTGCTTCTGGCCGTGGGCGCAGTCTTCGCCGTGGAGTTGATCGACGATCGCATCAAGACACCAGACGATGTGCGGAGTCAGCTCGGTTTGCCGTTCTTCGGGCTCGTTCCGGAGGTCCGTTCGGACGAAAGGGGTCCGTCACTCCTGCAGGACGTGCCCGCGGCGTTCGTGGAAGCGTTCCGCACGGTGCGCACGAGTGTTCTGTCGTCTCCGGGTGCCAACGGTCCGGTCGCGCTGGTCGTGGCCAGCGCATCTCCAGGCGAGGGGAAGACCATGGTTGCCAGCAATCTGGCCATGACGCTGGCGCAGGCACACCAGCGGGTCCTACTCGTCGATGCTGACATGAGACGGCCACGCGCCCACGAGATTGTTGGTCACCAGCTCGAGCCCGGCCTGGCGAACGTCCTTGCCGGGACCGCGTCGCTGGCAGATGTGCTGCGGCCCTCGGCAATGCCCGGACTCACGGTGCTGTCTGCGGGGACCCGATCCGCGGAGGCGCCGGAACTGCTCGGCTCTGCTGCGTTCGATCACCTGTTCGGGATCCTGAAGGAGCACTACCCCTGGGTGATCGTCGATTGTCCCCCCGCACTCACCGTCACCGACGCCAGCGTTGTCGCGTCACGGGCTACGGGGATTGTGTTCGTGGTCGGGTCGGGCATGACTAGCGCTCGGGCTGCCCGGCTCGCGGTCGATGAGCTGCAGCGTACGGGCGCGCGCGTGTTGGGAGCGGTGCTGAACCGGGCAGACCTCGAGCATCACCCGTACTATTTTGCTCCCTACTTGCGTGGTGAGTACCTGAAGGCGCTCGAGAGGACCGCTGGGAATCGCCAGGCTGCCGCATCGTCTGCGGCGTTCGGCGGTGGCGCATGAGCGCATCGTTCACTGGTACGGCGGCTCACAGCCGGTTACTCGTACCGATGTCCAGCCCGGACATCACCGAGGCAGACGTCTCCGCCGTGGCGGCTGTCCTGCGCAGCGGCTGCCTGAGCCTGGGGCCCCGGCTCGAGGAGTTCGAGCGTCAGGTGGCCGCCTTCACCGGCGCGAAGCACGCGATTGGCGTGTCGAGCGGGACCGCCGGGCTTCATCTAGCCGTGCTTGCCGCAGGCATCAAAGCCGGCGATCTGGTGATCACGACACCATTTTCTTTCGTGGCGTCGGCGAACTGCGTCCTCTACGAACGCGCGGTCCCTGTGTTCGTCGACGTGGATCCGATGACCGGCAATATCGATCCAGCGCTCGTGGATCGGGCGGCGCGCGACTTGCGCGCTGGCGGGCCCGCCCGCCGGCGGTGGTTGCCTCCCGCGCTTCGTGACGACGCCTCCCGCGCCGGAGAATTGAAAGCGATCCTTCCGGTCCATGCCTTCGGTCAGCCCGCCGACATGGATCCCATCCTGGAAGTGGCTCGCGCGCACGCCCTCGCCGTACTCGAGGATTCCTGCGAGGCGTTCGGGGCCAGCTATACGGGCCGTCGAGCCGGCGCGATTGGCGACGTCGGCGTGTTCGCGTTCTATCCGAACAAGCAGCTGACGACGGGCGAGGGCGGGATGATCGTCACGGATCACGACGAGTGGGCCTGTCGATTCCGCTCGTGGCGCAACCAGGGCCGCGACACGATGGATGCGTGGCTCCAGCACGATCGTCTGGGCTACAATTACCGCATGAACGAGCTGAGCGCAGCGCTGGGCATCGCGCAGCTCTCGAGAATCGACCGGCTCCTTCATGCGCGCGACCGTGTTGCAGAATGGTACAACGATCGCCTGAGCGCGGTCCCTGGGATTCACGTGCCGCGAATCGTCCCGACCACGACCCGCATGTCATGGTTCGCGTACGTCGTGCGACTCCTCCGTGGTGTCGATCGCCGGCAGGTGATGGACCGCCTGGCGCAGCAGGGAGTGCCCTCCCGCGCTTACTTCGCGCCGATCCACCTCCAGCCGTTCTACGCCAGACAGTTCGGCTACACTCGCGGCGATTTCCCTGTCACGGAAGCGCTCGGGGAGTCGTGTCTCGCGCTGCCGTTCTCGGGGACGCTGACTGAGGAGCAGGTGCACCGCGTCTGTCTCGGGCTGGCGGCTGTGTTCGCCGCGCCCGAGCTCACCTGATGTCCGTGATACCCGCTCCGCGTGTGCAGGCAACGGCGGGGGTGCGCGCGATCCCTGGGAGCACACCTCTCGCGTTTTTTCCGATACACATCGCGTTCTCGGGCTTGGTCCTGATGGCCGGCCTCGTCGCGCTCGGCACAGAGGTGTACGAACCCAGTCAGAGCCACGATACGATTGCGCTCGTATCCGGCCTCGTCGTCATTGCGCTGATTGCC
Source organism: uncultured Bifidobacteriaceae bacterium (assembly GCA_964505975.1). GTDB lineage: Bacteria > Acidobacteriota > Vicinamibacteria > Vicinamibacterales > UBA2999 > Gp6-AA40. The sequence continues at coordinate 44,164 of CAZDLW010000003.1, forward strand.
TACGCTCGCTATGTCGTACAGCTCCCGTGGATGTCGGCGTCAGTGGTGTACCTGCTGCTGTTCTGGATGTTCCACTTCGGCATGACGTTCACGGCCGTGTTGGTTCCGGACGTGCTCGCGCCCTTCGAGGCATGGGCAATCGAGTGGCTGTACTGGCCGAACGTGCGCATAGCCATGATCCTCGGAGTGATCGGAGCGGTTGGCTTCGTATTCGGAGTCGGGTTGTTCGGCACGCAGGCGGCCACCAGACGAGCATCACCGGTCGACAACGCACACGATCCGGCCCTGTATGGCGTCGGATGGATCGTCATGACCGTCGGGATCGCGACCTCGGTTGTGATCGCTGCACAGTATGCCGGTCCGGCCATCTTCTCGATGGGCTACATGGCCTTTCTCGGGATGATCTCGGACACGATGCTCTCAACGACCCTCCCCCTGGCGCATGTCGGTTGTCTGCTCGCCATATGCGGCGCCGGTGGGCGCCGGTGGGTGGCGCCGCTGGCCGTCTGGAGCGTCTTCATCGGGGTCCCCACGCTCGTGCTCGGAGGACGTGCGGGGGCCATGATTTCGGCGGTTGCTTTCGCTGTCGTTCTGGCCCATCGTGGCGTCCGGTTCCGGCGCAGCCTGCTCGTCGCAGCTGTGCTCGCGTCGCTGATCGTGATCCCGGCTGTTCAAGCATTCCGTCTCGTGGGCTTCGCCAATCGGTCATTGGTGAGCTGGACGGAGGTCACGCCGCTCGACACGTTCATGGAGCTGGGCGGCTCACTGCAGGCCACCAAGGCCTACGTGGACTGGATTGAACGCGGCGATCCGTACCTGCTCGGCGCCAGCTATTGGGCTCCCTTCGACCGGCAGGTACTGGTGCGGCTGGTGCCTGGTCGTGAGGCGATCCCGTACGAGGAGGATCACCGAATACCGTCGCTCAACATCGTCAGCGAAGGGGCCGTAGGACTGTCCGCGACGGGAGAGGCGTATTACAACTTTGGATCAGTCGGCCCGTTCCTCTACTTTGGCCTGCTGGGCATGCTGTTCGGGTGGCTGGAGCGCCGGGCCGTCACGACACGCCATGGCTGCGCGTTGCTGGGCACCATGATGTTTCTGTTTTATTTCAACATCCGCGGTGAATGGCTTCCCATCCCATCGCAGATCGCCACCAACCTTGCGCTTATCTGGTTCTGTTACGCGCTTGGAAGATTCCGTCTCGCGTCAATGAACCGCGAACCATCCGGCAATCCTTTGTACAGGTTCAACTGATGCGACAGCCGCCCGCCGGCATGGTCGTCCGTGACACGGCGGCGGCGCTCGCGGCAACCTCGCCGGGCTGAAGAACCGCTCTCTGATCGTGCAGGTCCAGACCAACGTCGTCGTCGACGCATTCGCCGCGCGCGTATCGCCACTCCGGCTGTCGATCGTCGTGCCAACGTTCAACGAGTCTCAGAACGTGCACGAACTGTTGCGCCGCGTGGAACAGGCGCTCGGTCCCAGCGGATGGGAGATCTTGTTCGTCGACGACGATTCTCCTGACGGCACGGCCGCGGTGGTACGGTCGATAGCCCAAGTCGATGTTCGCGTCCGCTGCCTGCAGCGAGTCGGCCGGCGCGGTCTGTCGTCCGCGTGTATCGAGGGGATGCTCGCCACGGCCGCTTCGGTCATTGGCGTCATGGACGCCGACCTCCAGCATGACGAGACCATACTTCCGGCAATGCTCGACGAGATCGAGCGCAATGGGGCAGACGTGGCGATCGCCACGCGATACGCCCAGGGCGGCAGTACGGGGGATTGGAGCGAGCGGCGCAAAGGCTTTAGTCACCTGGCGACAGCAACAAGCCGGCTGATTGTCAGCCGTCACGTGTCCGATCCCATGAGCGGGTTCTTCCTGATCCGGCGACGCGTCCTGGAGTCGACGGTCCGTGGTCTCTCGGGCCTGGGTTTCAAGATCCTGATCGATATCCTGGCGACTGCCAAACGGGAACAGCTGCACATATCCGAAGTGCCGTACCGGTTCCGCGATCGCTTCGCCGGAGAGAGCAAGCTCGACGAGATGGTCATCTGGGAATACGGCATGTTGCTGGCCGACAAAGCGGTCGGACGCTTCGTGCCCGTGCGCTTCATCAGTTTCTCGATCATCGGTGGCCTGGGAGTCATCGTCCATATGACCGTGCTTGCCCTGGCCCTGAACAGCGTCGGTCTTCGGTTCACGGCAGCGCAATCCATCGCCACCGGTGTCGCAATGGTCTTCAACTTCGCGCTGAACAACGTGCTGACCTATCGTCGCAACCGGCTGCGAGGCCTGGCGTGGTGGACGGGTCTTGCCGTCTTCATAGCTGCCTGCAGCGTCGGCGCGTTCGCCAATGTGGGGGTGGCGACCTACCTGTTCGATCGCCATACGGAGTGGATGATCGCAGGGCTTGCTGGCATTCTGGTCGGTTCCGTCTGGAACTACGCCGTGACGCAACTCTACGCCTGGCGCCAGAAGGTATAGCTGTGAACGCATCGGTGAGGCTCGTCGAGCGCGAGGCAGCACGTTCGCCCTCGAGTGGGCTCTCCACGAGATATGGACTGTCGTGGGAAGTGGTTGCGCTCACGACACTGATAGTTGTCGGCGTGGCGATCCGTCTCCACGAGATCGGCTACAGTTTCGACGGGGACGAAGTCTTTTCCGTCAGACTGGCGAGTAGTTCGTTTAGCGAGGTCATTTCGCAGTCGCTTCGAGACAGACCACACCCACCTCTTCACAACATCCTGCTGCACCTCTGGATCACGAAGGCGTTCGGCGCGTCGGAGGCGTCCGTTCGAGCGTTGAGCGTGCTGTTCTCCGCCCTGCTCCTGCTGGTTGCGCATGGTCTGTTTCGCCGTCTGATGCCGGTGTGGACCGCGCTTGGTGCCGGGGGCATGCTGACCTTGAGCCCTTTCTTCGTCTATTACGGGCAGCAGGCGCGCCCCTACGCACTGATCGCGCTCCTGTCGGCCGCCAACCTCTATGCGTTCTCGAGGTTGATGGATGATCCGCGCAGTCGTTCTCGTCTCGCGGCGTGGTCTGTCGCCTCGGCCCTGCTCCTGTACTCTCAGTACTTGGGCATCGCGTTGATCGCTTGCGAGATTCTGTATGCGGCGTGCTTCCTTCGGTTGCGGCGTGGTGCAGTTCTTGCCGGTGGCTTCCTGGCATGCGCTCTCGTACTGCCGTGGCAGCTCGCTGCCATGGGTGCCCCGGCCTTGGCAGGAGCCGATCCTCTGGATGGCATCGACTGGATGTCAGCTCCTACCGCTCGGATGTTGGTGTCGTTCTACGTGCACGTTTTCGGGAGTGTGCCTGGGGTCCCTGGCCTGCAACCACCGTGGTTGCTCGTCGTATTGTTGACTACTCTCGGCTGGGCGTACATGCGGCGCCTTGTCCTCTGGGCACACATTCCCCGCGAGCATGTGTTCGTGATCCTGATTGCGATCGGCGTGCCGCTGATGGTGTGGGCCGGTTCGGTATGGGGGCCCAAGCCGGTGTTTGCTTCGCGACAACTGATTGGATCGGCCGTGGCGTTCGTAACCCTCATCGGATTGTGTCTGACAGCGCTGCCGAGGCGTGCGGCGGCCGTGTTCGTGCTGATATTGCTGTTCTGGTCGGCTGCAGCCGTCCCCGAGGCATTCCCCTACAACGCGAAGCCGCCGTGGCGCGACATGGCAGCCGCGATTGACGCCAGGTACGGGCCCATAACAGTGGCCGCCCAGGATGTATGGGTGAGCGGACCGCTCGCTCACTATCGCACGGTCGGAGCGGTCACGCTGTGGAGCGACCTTTTGGATGACGAACGGCGTGAACGAGTGCTGTTCGCGTGTCGTCCAACTCTTTGCCCCGACATCGACGGGGACGCGCTTCGATCACGCCGCGCGCTCGTGGAAACCTGGTCCTGGGGCGATCTCGGTCTCCAGCTCCATCTCTTCGAGATTGCCGCCGAACACGTTGCAGAGGACGCACGCGGGGCAGCTCCGCTCGACCAACAACAGCAGACGCCACGGCGCTCCAGCCACGTTGGAGGTGCTCGGCAGCGATTCGACTCGCACGGGACACCGGCTACCTGAGGTCCAGAGCTCCATATGTGCGGCATCGTTGGTATCGTCGGTCTTCCGGGCCCGCTTGACGAAGCGACTCGCGCGGTGTCGGCGATGGCGGCGCAGATCCGGCACCGTGGACCCGACGGCGGAGGCGTGGTCACACATCCAGACGCGACGCTGGCAATGACGAGACTGGCGATCGTTGACGTGGAACACGGACATCAGCCCATGGCCAACGACGATGGGTCGATCGTGATCGTGTACAACGGGGAGGTCTACAACGCGCCCCTGCTTCGCCGCGATCTCGAGCGGGCGGGCACGCGCTTTCGCACTCGCAGCGACACCGAAGTCATCCTGCGGCTGTACGAGCGCGATCCCGAGCAGGTGGAGGAGTACCTGGTCGGGATGTGGGCGTTCGCGATCCACGATCGGCGCCGGCGCCGCCTCGTACTCAGTCGCGACAGATTCGGCATCAAGCCGCTGTTCGTCGCCGACACGGGTTCCGCGCTGACGTTTGCTTCGGAGCTTCGCTGCTTCGATCGCAGTCTCGATCCGTTCGCGAGGCTGTTCCGCATCGATCATGACGCCGCGCACGCCATGCTGTCGTGGAGCTACGTGCCGGAGAGCAGCACCATCTACGAAGGAGTGACACGCCTGGCGCCCGCCAGTCGACTGACAATCGACCTCGCCAGCGGCAGGCGAGAGCGACGGGCCTACTGGACCCTGGCACCCTCACGCGACGCCGCCCGAGTTCAATCTCTCGATGAGGCCTGCGAGCAGGTGGATGTGCTGCTGAGACACGCCGTCAAAGAGCACCTCGAGAGCGACGTGCCAGTTGCGACATTCCTCTCGGGCGGCATCGACTCGTCGTTGGTGACGGCCTACGCGTACGAAGAAGCAGGGTCGCCCATCAAGGCGTACTCGATCGGCTTTCGCGAACGGGAGCTCGACGAGTCGCCGTTCGCCCGGGCGGTTGCCGGGAAGATTGGCGTGCCGATTTGCGTCGAGACTTTCGACGAGGGGAAGGCTCGCGCCAGGCTGGCGGATGCGCTCCTCGCGTACGACGAGCCCTTCGGAGACTCCTCGAGCCTGGCTACGTACCTGCTCGCCCATCATGTCAGCCGCGACTTCAAAGTCGCCCTGGGTGGCGATGGGGGCGACGAAGTATTCGCAGGGTACAAGCGGTTCATGATTGTTCACCTACGGCGTCCGCTGGCCGCGATGCCGCGCCTGCGAAATGCACTGGGTCGGACACTGAGACGGTTGCCGGCGCATGACGATCGGACGCGGTACTGGACCAATCTGTTACGCCAGGTGCGTCTGTTGGCGAAGGGGCTCGACGGGTCCGACGGGCAGGTGTACGCGCGGCTCACACAGTGGGCGCCGCTCGCGTATACCGAGCCGCTGGTGCGCAGGCCCGTCTCGACCGCACGCTTCGAGGAAGAGGCGTGGAAGCGGTTCAACCAGGCCGAAGGGACGGAGCTTCAACGGTCGCTCGCGACCGACATGGGCAGTCCGCTGTGCAACGACATGCTCGTGAAAGTCGATAGAGCCAGCATGGCGTGCAGCCTGGAAGCGCGTGTGCCGTTCCTGGACCACCGCCTCGTCGAGTTCGGAGTGGGCCTGCCCGAGAGGTTCACGGTGGGACCCCCGGGGAGCGCCTTCAGCGGCAAGCGTGTGCTCAGGGCGTTGCACGAGCGGCGTTTCGGCCCGGAGCTGGCGCACCGCAAGAAGCAGGGATTCGGTGTGCCCGTTCAGCAGTGGTTGGCGGGGCCGTTCGATGCCGCTTGTGAGCGCCTCTTCGAGCGGAGGCGGCTCGACCGGTTCGGCATCCTGTCCAGCGCCGAGCTGTCAGACGGCCGATTCCGTCGTTGGGTAACCGGAGGGCTGCCGTGGATAGCGTGGCATGCCTTTGCGCTTGCCGCCTGGTGCGAGGCGACGCTGGGCGACGGGCCGGACGCGCTCCGTGAGCTCATCGAGGAACGCCGGTTCCAACCAGGCGGGATGGCTCCGGCCGCCATCTCGCTGCGCAGTGCTGGTTCGATGGAATGACGGAACTGGCTTCAGGTGCAGGACGAAGCACGGAGCATGTCGATTCGAAGTGTCGAGGTTGGTGGCTCCACGCGACGGGCGAAATGAGGTCGAGGTCCGGCGGATGTTCCTGATGTCGGATGCGTTTCGTGCACTCGACGAGCGCCATCTGCAGGCGTGGAACTGGCGGTCCGTCAGCATCCTGTTCATTTCGTACGACTTCGGCCCTGCCAGCGGCCCGGAGGGGCTCGCCGGGCGTCGGCTGGTCAACTGCCTGCTGGAAGCCGGTGCGCAGGTGCATGTCCTCACTGCCGGTGGAGCCGACGAGTGCCGCGACTACGATGCGACTGTCGTGCCACAGCGACCACTCTCGGACAACAAGGTGCTCAGGACCGTGCAGATGGTGCGGTGTGGTATCCCAGAGGGGGTTGGTCTCTGGGTAGAGCGGGCGGTCTGTGCCGGTATCCGGGTGCTGAAATCGCTTCCCGCCGACACGATCATCTATGGGCGCGCCATGCCGGCATCGAGCAATATCGCCGCGTGGCACGTCGCGCGATTGAGCGGGCTGCCCTGGGTGGCCCACTTCAGCGATCCGTTCCCGCCCGTTGAGTACCGGTCTCACCGCTGGAACTGGCTCGCCACCTACAAGTGGCCGATGTTTCAGCGCTGGCGCCGTCGAATTCTCGAAGACGCCGGGGCCCTGAGCTTCACCAACCCGCACGAAGCCTCGGCCTTTCTGGGACGCGAGCGTGAGCGTTACCTGTCCAAGGCTTTCGTCGTCACGCATCTGCCTTCCGCGACGATGTGGCCTTCCGCGGCACCGCAGTACGATGTGTTTCACATCGTGCACACGGGCAACTTCTACTTTCTGCCCGGACGTTCTCCAGGTGTCCACACATCCGGAACGGTTCTGCACGGCCTGCGTCTGTTTCTCGACCGTACTCCGTCGGCGCAGGGGCTCGTTCGCTTCACGCAAGCTGGATGGGCTCATGGCGACGTCGCGGAGTGGACGGACCGATGCGGGCTGCATGACGTCGTACGCAACGTCGGGCGACTCACACAGCCTGAGGTGATGGCGCTGCTGAACGCCGCGAATCTCCTGATTGCGGTGGACTACGCGCGTGCGGACAGCACCGCCTTGCTGTCCAAGCTGCCCGACTATATCGGTGCCGGTCGCCCGATTCTTGCCGTCACCGCACGTTCGTCGGCGATGGGCCGTCTGTTCAACGAGGACGGGGCCGGCCTCATCGCCCACTACGATGCGCCCGAGGAAGTCGCGCAGCGCATCGGCCTGATCTTCGGTGAATGGCGTGAGCGTCGAGCGGAGGCGTTTCTTCCGCGACCGACGGCAATCGAGTCGTTCATGCCGCAGCGCGTCCTTGCTGAGCTCGCGGGCGCCTGTCTGGTTGCGCAGCGGGGACGGGGCACCAGTGACGCGGAGACTGCACGTGTCCCCGAACTGGTCGGCGAAGGAACTACCTGATGAACTCGCTGGTGATGACACACTATCGCCCTCACAGACCCGCCAGCGGTGCGGCGCTGCGAAACTGGCAGAACATCAGCGCATTGGCGTCGCTCGGGCCAGTGGACGTCGTGACAGTTGGCGTGGAGGAGACGGACGAGCCGATCGAGCGCGTGCGCGAGTGGGTACCGTTCCCACTGACTACCCGATCGAGGTGGGACCGCATCAAGACGGTGTGTGCACCGTTGCGTCCGGGAATCTATCCCGGCATCGATCTGTATCACTCGCAACGTGTCGCCTCGTGGCTGCGGCAGCGTGCGTCGCAGGGCCGGTATGATGTCGCCGTGATCGAGACCATCTCGTTGGCGTCCTATCTCGACGATTTGAGGTATGCAGCCGATCGGGTCGTGTTCGACGCGCACAACGTGGAGGGTGCTCTGGATACGACGGTCGGCAAGGCACTATCCAGCGCTGCATCGCCGAGCGTGGACCCTCTGAAGCGTTGGGTATTGAATCGCCGGTTGATCGCGGCAGAGGGGCGCGTCGTCAGAGGCGCCGATCTCGTCTGGGTCTGCAGCGACCCCGATGCCCGAGAGATCGCGCAGGTGTACGGCAGGCGAACCGGCCTGACAGTTGTGCCGAACGCCGTCGATGTCGACGCCTACCGGCGCCCCGGTGCGTCACCTGCGGGAGGCGACTGGAGCCGCATGCCGGTGACGATGGTGTATCCAGCGCTGTTCGCCTATTTCCCGAACGAAGACGCCGCACTGCGCCTGATCCGGGAGGTGCTGCCGGCCGTTCGAGCGCGGGGCCACGACGCTCGTGTCGTGCTCGTGGGTCGGGACGCGACGCCGGCGCTCGTCAACGCAGCCGCGCAGACCGCCGGCGTCGAGCTCACCGGTGCGGTCGAGAGTATCGTGCCGTACTTGGAGCAGCCATGCGTGGTAACGCTGCCCATCCAGCTGGGAGGCGGAACACGTCTGAAGATTCTCGAGGCCTTTGCGGTTGGCCGGCCGGTCGTCAGTACCGCGAAGGGCGCAGAGGGTCTCGACACAGTCGATGGCGAACAAATCCTGATCCGCGACGATCCGGATTCGATCGCTGCAGCCGTGGTCGAGTTGTGGCGTCATCCGATCATGCGCGCGAACCTCTGCGACAAGGCGCTCCAGCTGGTGCGCTCGCATTATTCATGGCACGTGGCCGCGCAACGGGTCGCTCACAGTCTTGGGGTGGCATCGCCCCGTGCACATCCTCCTGATACGATGGGGCCTGCGCGAGCCACCGGGCATGACAGGATTCCGCCGGCTCAGGAGCTCTGCGAGGAGGCATGCTCGCCATGACTCGACACCGTCTTCACCGTTGCAGTGCGACCAAGTCCTTTGCTGGCCGATCAGTGCCTCACGCGTCGATCGGCGACACCACCTCGGCCACACGGATAGGACTGCGGTGTTCGAATGGGTGAGAACACACGGACAATGGACGAGGGCGATCGATCGCGCGTCGAGAACGAGGTGTGCAGAAGTGACAGGCACGCTTGGAGGAACGTGAAAGAGACATTGCGCCAGTCTTCGAAACGTCGGGGATGAACGTGGCGAACTGTGCGTCTCTCGTGCGTTGGCTTGCGGGCGAGACCAACGTGATCAGGCTGAAAGCCTGGCGCGATCTCTATCGGCGCGGCGTGCTGTTCAGGTATTTGGTGGGCCGGTCCCTCGTCGCCGTGGATCTGTCGCAGTGGTTGGATATTCAGCGCAACGGTTACAAGCTCCGGTTTTTTCCATCAGCCCTCTCCGTTGCCATGTGGACAGACTCCAGTTACTTTCGAGAAGATGAAGAGCTTCTCATACACTACTTACGGCCGGGCGACACCGTGATTGACGTTGGTGCCAATATCGGCGCGATTACCCTGGCAGCCGCTCAGGTCGTTGGCGAGACTGGTCGAGTCGTCGCCATCGAAGCGCATCCTCGGACGTTCGCGTACTTGCGTGAGAACGTACGTCTGAACGAGAGAGCGAACGTAGATCTGCACAACGTGGCGATTGGCAGTGAGCCGGGACGGATTTGGTTTACCGACTACCGCTTGGATGAGCAGAATCACGTTGTGACGGATGGCCAGGGGTTCGAGGTGGCGGCCGTGCCACTGGATGATCTGGCGCGCGACGTTGTACGTGTAGCGCTACTGAAGGTTGACGTGGAGGGATACGAGCGGGCGGTATTCGAAGGGGCCGTGCAGGTACTTGGCAGGACTGAAGCCGTGCTCTTTGAGTCTTGGGAGCGGCACTTCCGCAAGTACGGCGACACGACCTCGGATGTTCTGACATTACTGCGCGGATGCGGGTTCGAGCTGTTTCGCACGGCGCCGGGCCTCACACCGATTCCAGACGACTATGTTTCACAGCGGTGCGAGAACCTTCTCGCTCTGCGCCCTCCGGCGCTCGAACGGTTGAGACCGCCATTGATGCGGTCGTCTGGCAGTGCGTCCGCGGCCTGATCGTTCGAGCGACATCGAACTAGACATGGTCCAGCAACGATTGCTCTCGGTACGACGAGCGGCTGGTTGGGGCTGTGCGCCCAGTCGTGTCCTCTGAGTTCCACTCGTCGATGTCCGCTCGAAGGCGGCTTGAGTCGCCTTCAGGGCGAAGGCAAGTTGTTCCGAGTTCTCCGAAGGAACTTCCCGGTCGTCGCGAGACTGACATCACCACGGCTCAACAGGTGCGGAAGCGCGATTGTCTCGCCTCGGCCGGGGTCTATGAGGAGGTGTGCTAGCCGATGAAGCCCGACGCGACACGGTTTTTCGTCTGTCCTGAGTGCTACGGAGATCTTTGCCTGCAGAGTGCGGACAGTCGCGAAGTCATCGAGGGACAGCTCGATTGCGGATGTGGCCGATCGTACCCGGTTGTGCGTGGCGTGCCGCGCTTTGTCTCGAGCGAGGACTACGCCGACACCTTTGGACGACAATGGACGCGCTGGGCGCGCACGCAGCACGACAGCCTCAACGGAACGAGGATCTTTCGCGGACGCCTCGAAAGCTACACGGGATGGACTCCCGAGGCGCTGGCTGACGAGGTCATCGTGGACGCGGGTTGTGGACCAGGTGGGTTCATCGATGTCATCGAGCGGCATGTCCGAGCGGTCATCGGGTTCGACTTGTCGAAGGCGATCGATGCGTGTTATGAGCTGCACGGACGAAGCCCGTCCGTCTATCTGGCGCAAGCGGACATCTTCAGGCCGCCGGTTCGGCCAGGTGTCGCCGATCGACTCTTCACCTTCGGCGTTGTCCAGCACACGCCGGATCCGGAGCGCGCGTTCCGATCGCTCGTCCCGCTCGTGAGACCCGGTGGCGAGATCGCCGTGTGGGTCTACCGACGTTACTTCATCCCACAGCCCGCCTACTGGCTTCGCCGCGTCACGGCAGGTATGCCAGAGCCGAAAGCCACGCACTTCATCGAGTGGTATGTCCCGAAAGCGCTGGCCGTCGCCACTCTCCTTGGTCACGTTCCCCTGATTGGGCGTCAGCTCCGCCGGCTCGTGCCGGTCGCGGACTACCGCCAGACGCTTTCCTTGACCGAGGATCAGCATCGCGAGTGGTCGTTGATGGATACGCATGACGGTCTCATCACGCGATTCACCTTCCCCCAGCGCTGGCGGGACCTGGAGCGGTGGATGGCCGATCTCGAAGGCGTGCGGCGTCCGGACCCGAAGCAAATGGCGGCTGTGGCACGGTTGCCTGGGCCTCCTGCAACTGCCCAACCGGACCCTGCGGTTGTTGGCCCCCTTCACCTTCTGCCAGGAAGCTCGGGGCGAGCTGCAGAGCGCGTGCGTATGGACAGGGAGCGATGAGGGACACCGTCACGTTCTCGATCGTCATCCCGACCTACAATCGCGCGCCGTTCGTGACCCGTGCCATCGCCAGCTGCCTGCGCCAGCGCCATTCGGCGTTCGAGGTCCTTGTCGTCGACGACGGGTCGAGCGACGGGACCGCGGGCGCGGTTTCCGAAATCACCGATCCTCGAGTGCGGCTCTTCGTTCAACCAGTCAATCGCGGCGTGTCTCCCGCGCGGAATCTCGCAGTCGAGCGTGCGCGCGGCGAGTGGATTGTGTGCCTGGACAGCGACGACGAACTGACCTCCGATGCGCTCGCGCTCATGGACGGGGAGATGCAGTGGGCGCCAGAGGGCGTGCAGGCGTTTCGCTTCATGTGCCGCTTCGACGACGGCTCCCTCTCCCCTGCCCCCCCGTTGCGCCGGGAGGTGTGGGATTACGAGGCGTATCTCCGATGGGCGGAGGACGTGTGTCTTCGCGGCGCGCAGGAGACATTACTCTGCATCAGGCGCCAGACGTTCGATACCGTCCGGTTTCCCGACGGGCACGCCCTGGAACCGCTGTACCATATGGACTTCGCCTCACGCTTTCTGACGGCGAGCAGTCCTGCTGTTGCGCGTCTCTATCACAGCGATGCACCCGACCAGTTGACGCGGCCGAACGTGGCACGGACGCTCGCAACAGCGGTCGACCATGCCAGAAGCCTCGAAACGCTGTTGGAGCGTCACGGCGAGGCACTGGCACGCTGGGCTCCGGGTCTGTTCGCCATGTACACTCGTGGACTTGCCACCCAGCAGTTTCTCGCCGGCGATCGCATAGCGGGCGTCAGAACGATCCATCGACTGATTCGTACGAGAGGCGGGTCAGTAGGCGCGTGGACGGTCCTCGGCTTGGGACTGATCGGCCGTCGCACGCTGGCGCACGCCCAGGCGCATCGGAGGCGCGCGCGAGCGTCTTGAAGTCTCGTCAACAACGTGTCGCGTCGCGGTGCGATTCGCCAACGTCGCCACAGCGGTCTGGTGTTCCGATCCGGACGCGGGTCAGTCCGTGTCCTCGTGTCCCGATGGCGTCCTGGTGCTGAAGGTCGCCCAACGGCAGTGGATGCTCAGAGCTTCACTCCCCGGTGACTTGCCCCGGTCCTCGGTCCGGTTCCGTCGCTCCCACGACGGCGGCTTGGAACGCTCAGAGCCGATGACATACCGGCGCCCCGTGCGGTCCCGCATGATGGACACAATGCGACAACACAGTCGAGTCTCCTGCCGGCGGATAGCTTCATGAAATCAGTAGTTGTTGGTATGGAGGCCTCCGGCCGGGATGGGGTCCAGAGGTGGCAGATCGGCCTGTATCTGATCTTCTTCGTGGGTGGCATGCCAGCGCTGATCTATCAAGTGGCGTGGCAGCGCGTGCTGACCCTCTACTTCGGCGTCGACATCTATTCCACATCTGTGATCGTCGCCACGTTCATGTTTGGCCTGGGTATCGGTTCCCTCATTGGCGGGTGGCTCGCTGACCGCGTGTCGAAGCCGGTGATGTACTACGCCGGTATCGAGGTCCTGATGGGCGGCTTCGGGTTCCTGAGCGTGCCACTATTTTCCGCCGTGGGGCAGTGGCTCGGCGGCGGAGCCCTCGCGACAGTCATCGTCGTGGACTTCGTACTGCTGCTCGTGCCGACAACGCTCATGGGCATGACGCTTCCTCTCATGTGCCGCGTGATTATCGGCCAGGATCGCACGATCGGCCGCCACCTTTCCTGGCTGTACGGCGTGAACACGCTCGGTGCCGCAGTCGGTGCACTGGTGTCGGCGTACGTACTCATCGGAATCGTCGGCCTCGACGGCGCCACTCGGCTCGCTGCGTGGTTGAACATCGTTTTGGCGGTAGCGGTGTACGTCCTTGTCGCCAGTATGGGGGCGGGCGTCGCGAGAGAACAGACGGCCGTCGCGCCAGCGTCCGTCCCGGAACAGCACTCTCGAGACAGCGGAGGACAGACGGTTCTGGACTACCGGTGGGTACTCGTGTTCGCTGGCCTGTCCGGCTTCACGGCTCTTGGGTACGAGATTGTTTGGTACCGAGTTCTCGGCATCATCCTGCACAGCACGGTCTATGTCTTCGGAACGATTCTCTTCTTCTTCCTCGCCGGCATGGCGGTGGGCTCACTGCTGGCCCGTAAGCATATCGACGCCGGCCGATGCATCGAGCGCTTTGGCCTGTGCCAGCTCGGCATCAGCGCATACGCATTCGTGCTCTTCACGCTACTTGGTCACTTCAGTGGATTGCCGGGAGTGCGACACGTCCTCGCGGCGTCGTTCTTCACGACGTTCCATCCGTCGCCGGAGCTGATCGCCGGGCACGTCGATCTCTTTTCCCTGTACTCCGTCGCCTCGATCGGGATCTGGGCGCTTGTGATCGTCGGCGTACCGGCGGTTCTGATGGGCTACGGCTTCACGAATCTGATGCGCGAAGGTGCCCAACACGTGCAGAGACTTGGGCGTGCGATCGGCGGAGTGTACTTCGCGAACATTCTGGGGTCGACCCTCGGAAGTCTGACGATTGGCTTCGGCGTCATTCATTACGCCGGCAGCGAGGCAGCCTTGAAGCTCCTGATCGTCTTGGGCACGCTCGTGCCCTTGGTCATCTTCATGAGGGCACGACCGGTTGCGGGATCGTCGCGAGGGTCGAGGGCCGCGGCGCCACGCCGTTTGGTGGTGGCCGCCATCGCGCTCGTGATGCTCGCGGTATTCACATTCCCGGGCAGGACCGCGATTATCAAGGCCATTCACCTCGCCGATTTCGAGATGGTGGACTTCATGGGGCTGGAGGACCGGACGGGCGTGTCGGTGCTGCGCCGCCAGCACGAGATCATCGCGTTTTCCCAAGAGCAGATCGTGTTGGGAGAAGAGCGCCTGTACATCGACGGCTCCCATCATGGTCAGGCGCCGACTACGGGGCTCCAGGAGGACGGCGGCGTGACCGTGGCCCTCGCTGCTCACGAGGCGCCTCGGCGCGTCCTCGCCATCGGCCTCGGTGACGGCCAGATGGCGTTGTCGGCTGTCCGGTCACCGGACGTGGAAGAAGTCGTCATCGTCGAGTTGAACGGTACTCTCGACCGTGTATTGTTGCGGACGAGCCAAGGACGGACCGTGTTGAGCTCGGAAAAGACGAAATATGTCGTCGATGACGGCAGACGATGGCTGCTCGCGAACCCCGACGAGAAATTCGATCTGATCATGATGTTTCCCTTGCACGCCGCGCATGCACATAGTGGAACTCTGTACTCAATCGAGTTCTTCGGCCTGCTCACGAAACATCTCAACCATGGTGGAATCGTGTTCTTGAGAACGACCGACCTGTATTCGACAGCAAGAACGCTTGCGTTCGCGTTTCCACACGTGCTCCGGCTTGGCGACAGCGCCTATCTCGCGAGCACGGGAAGCATGCGGTTCCGAGTTGATCGGTTGCCGTCTTCGCCTGAAGAGGTTCCACAACTTATCAGGGCCGACCGCCGCGACATTCTCGCCCACACGGAGCAGGCGCGGATCAACACGGACCTGCGGCCGAATAGCGAGTACTACATCACATACCCATTCGTGGCCGCTCTACAGACGAGGATACGGCCACCTGAGCCGTACAAATCTGAACCGGCGCACCGGTTTCGGGGGCTCATCGGCGGAGGAGTGGAGTGAATCGGGCTCTCTATTCCCGACTGGTCAAGCGTGTGTTTGACGCCATCGGTGCCGGCACGTTGTTGGTCATCGCTGCTCCGGTCATGGCCGGAATCGCGGTCACGATTTGGGCGACCATGGGACGACCGGTTCTATATGGGCAGGTGCGTCCGGGGCTTCATGAACGGCCGTTTCGTGTCTGGAAATTCCGGACGATGTCAGAGGCGAGAGACAGCGATGGACGACTTCTCTCCGACGGCGAGCGGCTGACGGCCGTTGGGCGGTGGCTTCGCGAACGGAGTCTGGACGAGCTTCCACAGTTGCTCAACGTGCTCGTGGGCGACATGAGCCTGGTCGGTCCGCGTCCGCTCCTTCTGAGATATCTGGATCGGTACTCTCCCAACCAGCGACGCCGGCATGCCGTACGGCCTGGCATCACAGGCTGGGCGCAGGTCAACGGGCGCAATGCAGCCGACTGGGACATGCGCCTCGAGTACGATGTGTGGTACGCGCAGAACGCCTCGTTGACGCTCGACTGCCGGATCCTCTTGTTGACGGTTCGGAGCCTGCTCGATCGCGGCGACGTCTTCGCTGGTGCAGGGGCTGAACTGGATGAGTTTTGGGGCACTCACGGCGTGCCAGGTGCTGGACCGCGCGCCTACCCGGTGGAGTCTGACGAGCGGACGCGACGATGAAGACCCAGGGAGAGTTCTGGTGGGCGACTTAGGAGTGTCGTCGTCACCGGGGGTCTTTCTGGCTGGACTACTCACACGACCGCGTGCAGGTACAGACGTTCGGAGTCGCGCTCCAGACGGCCGGTTCCGTCAAGGGAGCTGAGTATATGAAAGGACCATTGGCCCTCTCGCAGCACCGGAGAGAGTGTCGTCGTTCCAGCGACCGTATGCTCCGCACCTGGCCGTGGTTGCCAGCCTAATGGACGATCCGTACGTTTGGAGGAGGTGGCGGAGGCTCCACTTCGGATACCGATCGAGACTGTAGCCATCGGGGTTCCAGCAGTCTGGCGAAGTCCTCCAGCCACATTTCGATATTCGTTCGAAACTTCTGGCCAGGCGCGACGGTGTGAGGATTCGCTGGAACGTCGAGCAATCGGATATGTTGCGCCAGAATGGGATGTCCGCCCATATCGCTTTCACTCTTGACCCTTCCACCCATGTTGTTGGTGTCGCGAGTGAGCCCGGCCTGGGCCTGAGCAACGGCGGCCTGATCGACGCGATCACGATCGAGCGGGCGAGCGCCGGCATTGGCGAACACGAATGCGGGCACATCCTCGGTCGCGAGGATGGAGTAGTTGAACTGAGCATGCCAGGACGGCTCGGCACTTGGCGCCAACGCGGAACGCAATGTGTTGAGGTCGGTGACGCCGGCGTATCGTGAGCCGAGGTTGTTGCAGACCGTGCTCGGCAGCACTCCGGCCCACTGTCCGTCTTCATCGGGACCGGTGAACCCGTCTTTCAGATGCGGCGATTGATTCCCACGCATCCACAGTTCGTGGCGTTGATAAGTCAGATTGTCTCGATTGATGTTGAGGAAGAACGGCTTCTGAGACGTGGAGCTCCCGTTCCCGATGCCTTGCGACGGAATGACCACGTTATTGACGTAAGCCAAGTACGAGCTATGTTTGGCGTCGGTGTCGGTACTGTGTCCACCTCCGCAGGAATTGGGCCAGAACATCGTAAACGTATAGTCTTCTGCCTCGTCACCGGGGCCAGAACCGTATATCACATTGTTGAACATACTGCCGAGAGAGGCGATTTGACCGCCAGGTCCTGTAATCGGCTGCCGATGACTGTTGTGAACATATAGATTTCTCGCGTGTGTAGCACGCTCTCGAATCGCGCCGCCCATGCCAGTGTAGGAGCCACCGCGATCGAGACCAAACGCACCAATGGAATCAAGTACGCTCGAGTCCGATGAAAATATCAACCAGTTCATATACATGTTCCACGCGACCGACACATGGTCCAAGATGACATGACTCGAGGAGTAACCGATCCCCCCATCCATCCCAGACTGGATCGTCCCCCATCCTCCTAGCGGCATTCCACCCGTGCCTGTACGAAACCGAAGATGCTGCACAACCACATGAGAGGTCGTGATCACGAGCGGCCAGCCACGGATGTTGATGCCCGGTGACGGCGCTGTCTGCCCAGCGATCGTGATATAGGGGCTCCTGACGTAGAGCGTCGACCGCAACGCAATCGTCCCACTCGTCTCGAAAATGACGATACGTGGACCAGCGGCCTCCACCGCGGCCCTGAGCGATCCAGGTCCGCTGTCGCTCAGGTTCGTGACTCGAAGAATGGCTCCGCCGCGTCCGCCAGGTGTGTCGATGCCGTACCCCTGATAATGCGGGCGGTAGCCTCCGTAATCGGGCGTCGACGTGCCCATGGAGGAGCCTGGTTGCACTAGAGCGCCGGCTAACACGATGGTCGCGGCTAGTCTCACGCGATGAGCACGTATCTGAGGCACGGGATCGAACTCCACTGGATAGGGATGATAGCGACTCGCTGGAGCAAGCTTGCCTCCAGAGACAGATTACCTGGACCTGCACATTCTCGCACCTTCAGACCACGAGGCGGCACCACTTCGACCATGATTCCGTTACCATCTCGACAACATTCCCACACTTGTGTCGGGTCAGGTCACGAAGCGTGGGTGTTGGGCATGTGCGGGCTACGCTCCGGTCTCCGACAGCCTCCCCTACTATCGTCGTTGCCGTTCCGGTGGTATAGCCCATGCTATAGCTGATGGGACCGTCTCGGGTAGCTCGAGTTGTGCGAAGGGCCCGACAGCAGGATCGATGGTTCAGCACGATAGAAGAGGGATACGGAGGTCTGATGCGGTGGAAGGTCTGAGACTGGCAAGTGTCGCGCCAGGAGTTTCGACAGTGCCGGACGTGGCGTCGAGGATCGAAGGCGTCTCGGAACGAGCTCGTCATGGCGCCAGGCAGGGCTTCACGTCATTGCGAGTGGCTCTGGAACAGCATTTTGTGGAGGTCGAGGGGTGGATCTACACCGACATCGCATTCGGGTACGACTACTGGCGGGAGTACTTGGCCGTGTTCGAGTCTGTCCACCCGATTGCTCGCGTACGAGTCGCTCGAGATGTACCAGACGGTTGGATCCGCGCGGACGGCCCAGGCGTACACTTCCACCGCGTGTACGACTACCGAGGATTCTGGCGGTTTCTGGGTTGTTTCCCGAGAGTCATCCGCGACTGCCGGCGGGCTCTTGCGGGACCGGGGCCTGTCCTGCTCAGAACAGGCAATATTTCACTGATGTGCTGGTTGAACTTGGTGCTCTCCCGACGGCCGTACGCGATCGAGGTCGTTGGGCACGCGGGCGAAGGTGCCGCGACCGTACCGAGTATTCGGCGCTTTGGACTCGGTCGTGTGATTGCGGGCGTGCTTCACCAGACCTGCCGTATTCAGGCCTGGCAGGCTGAGTGCGCCAGCTACGTGAGCGAGTTCGTCCAGAGGCTGTACCCAACCGGCAACGGCCGCGAGTGGGTGTTTTCGGGCGTCAAATTGACGGATGGCTCATTTGGCCGTCCACGCCAGCGCGCTGATTTCGGGGAGAGTCCACTGCGGATTATCTCCGTCGGCCGGATCGAACGCGAGAAAGGGCACCATGTCGCGGTCGAAGCAGTTGCGTTGCTTGCGCGGCGGAATGTCCCGGTTCGGCTGTCCCTGGTCGGGCCCGGGAGTCAGATCGAACCGCTCCGCCAACTAGCGAATCACTTGGGCATCGCGGATCGAGTGCAATTGCTAGGTTTGGTACCACCCGGGGATCGATTGCAAGCGCTCCTGCGGGACAATCACCTCTTTGTCCTGCCGTCGTTGACCGAGGGCATGCCCCGGGCGCTCTTGGAGGCAATGGCGACAGGTCTGCCGGCGATCGGTTCCTCAGTCGGCGGCGTCGTCGAGATCCTCGACCCGGATGCCCTGGTGCCGCCCAACTATCCGCAGGCGTTGGCCGATCGGATCGCGACATTGGCACGCTCACCCGACAAGATGGCCGCATTGTCCGCTCGTGGCTTCGCGACGACTCAGCAGTATCGCAAACACATCATGGACGAGCGAAAGAGAGCGTTCTGGTATTGTCTCGCGGAGCGCTCAGCGCGCGACGATCGCCCCCCATCGGGCCGGAGCCTATGCAACAGCTGATCTACCAGGTGCGGTATGCGCTGCCATTGTGGTTGATCGGACTGCTCAGCGACTGGTGGCCCGACAATCGGGTGACAATCCGCCTTCGCGGCGGGATGTGCCGTCCCTTCTTCAAGCGATGCGGCAAACGATTCACATGCGCCCGCCGTGTGACGTTTCTCAACACCCCTGGAATCGAGATCGGCGAGAACGTGTACGTGGCTACCGGAGCGTGGATCGACGGCATCGGAGGCGTGACCATCGGTGACGAAGTCAAGATTAGCCCTTACGTGGTGATCGCCTCCAGCTCGCACTGTTTCAGGAACGGCTCAGTGGCCCAGGGGGGGGCACTCGCCGCCCCCATTTCTGTCGGTCGGGGCAGTTGGATTGCTTCCCACGCGATACTTGTCGGAGGCACGCGGATCGGCAACGGCTGTCTCGTTGCGGGCAATGCGGTTGTCACCCGCGACGTACCCGACCACATGATGGTTGGTGGCGTGCCGGCGAGCATCGTGGGTCCGGTGCCCGAGCGCGTGCCCACGCACTTTGCCCGGTTCACCGAGACCGCGGAGACGACCGAGGGTGGGTGAAACACGGTCTGAGCCGAGTCTCCTGTCCGGCGCGGTCACCAGACCGGAATCGGCGCGCCCCTTCGAGACCGGTGGGGAGGCTCAGGGTCATTACGTGATCCGCGCCGGCCTGATAGCCACCATCGGTTTGAACATTCGTGCATTTTTCCGCGGGCAGCTGGCATATCTGCAGCAGCATGGATTTCACTTCACGGTCATTACCAGCGATCCCACGCCGGAGAATATCGAGCTGCCGGATGGGGCAAACTATCTGTCCGTTCCGCTCACGCGCAGCATCACCCCCTGGACCGACCTGAGATCGATTTGGAAATTGTGGCGCATTCTTGTCCGCCGCCGGCTCGACATGGTCCAATACACGACGCCGAAAGGGGCCCTGCTGGCCAGCATCGCCGCAGTTCTCGCCCGTGTGCCGATCCGGATCTACTTGTTCTGGGGGGTCTACTACAGTACGCAGACGGGCATCAAGCGCCAGTTCTTCAAACTGCTCGAAAAGCTGACATGCCGTCTGAGCACACACGTCCTTTTCGACGGCCACGGCATCCGCACGTTTGCCCTTGCCGAAGGACTTTCTTCGGAGAGTCAGAGCAGCGTCATCGGTCACGGCAGCGATAACGGCGTGGACCTGGAGTACTTCGATCGCGAGTCATGGGTATCGGAGGCGCGTGATGTCCGTATTCGCTGGAGCATCCCTCCCGAGGCCGTCGTGATCGGAGCCGTCATGCGACTGGTGGGCGACAAGGGCATCAACGAGCTCGTGGAGGGGTTTCGCCGCCTGACCGAGCACGACAGGCAGATCTGGCTGCTGCTGGTTGGGCCGCTGGAGGACAAGCACGCCCCTCGCCACGACGTACTGTCCATCATGCGACGCCATCCGCGCATCGTGTTGGCCGGGCTCCAGACGGACGTGCGCCCTTACTATGCAGCCATGGATCTCTTCGTGCTTCCCACGTATCGCGAGGGGTTCAGTGCCGTGACGCTCGAGGCTGCCGCCATGACGTTGCCGGTTATCACGACCGATGCGATTGGTGCCGCCGAGACCATTCTCGATGGCCGGACGGGTCTTGTGGTTCCGGCCCGCAGCGTGGGTCCGCTCGCAGATGCCATGCGCCGGCTGGTCGAGAACCCCGATCTGCGCCATGCAATGGGTCGGGCGGGACGGAGGTTCGTCCAAGAGCATTTCGAACAACGGGTCTTCTGGGAACAGCTCCGGCGGCACCGGGAGGAACTGCTGATTGCCAGCGGCCGATTCGTGCGCCACAACGGCCGCCTTGTGCCGCAGACAGACTCTCGGCGTCAACCGTCAGGAGTCTGCTGAATCGCGAACTCTCTGTCGGTCTCCTTGCCGATCCTCCTGGCGGCTGCGTTCCTGAGTGTTCAGGCACCGGTCGCAGTGGCGATGTCCCCCATCGACATGAAGCGTGTGGACGGTGGTGCCGCGAAGTGAACGGCATCGAGGAGCTCGGCTACCCGCGCGACTCCGTGCTCCGGAGCCGCGCCAATGTTGTGCGGGTGGAACCAGAGGTGCAGCGCCTCGTCATCCTTGAGCTTTCGTGCCTCAGCGACGATTCGGCGCCGATGCAGGCGCCAAAGGGCCGGCGGCAGCGTCAGCCGGAGGAAGTACGACGCGCGGTGCGCTCGTGCGACCGCTATTCGACGGCCCAAAGGTGCCACACTGTCGGTGAACCGGAGGGCGCGCACGACCGGCGTCTGGTCGGCCATTCTGCTCGCGTTCCAGTAGAACGCGTGTGGATTCTCACGCCAGCACACGATGCCTCGCTCGAGGAACACGTCCGTGTGTCCCACTTGGTTGCGGGGAAATACCAGGCTCCGTGGCCTCATGCTCCAATTGTCTTCGAAGAGCTGTGCCATCGCATCTGTGTCGGCGACGGCATCTTTGCGCAAGAAACCCGCCTCACGGATGTAGATGTGGCCGAATGTGTGCGATGCGAGTTCCTGCCCGTCTGTCCGGACGATGCTGTCAACAAGGTGCCGCGCGAAGTGGAGTCGACCCGTCGGGTCCAGTGTTCGGTAGCTGTCGCGCCATCGGAGCTTCGGATTGTGATAGTGGGGACGCGCAGGGGCTCGGACGCTCCACTCGTCCCAGTTGCGACACGCGAGCGCTCCGACGATGGCCCAGGTCGCGCACACGCCACGCGCGGCGAATGCGTCGAGCAAGCGTGGGACGACGTCTTCGACGCCCTCGAGGTTTTGGCGATAAAGACTCATGTCGTCGCCGAACAGCTCGATCCCGCCCCACCGAAGCTCGAAGTCGAGTGAGAGTACAATCGCCGGACTCATTCGGAAGGCCCCCACATGCCGATCGTCACATCCTCTCGAAACGCCGAGCCGCCGTATTGTAGTTGACGCTTCTGTCGCCATGCAATTCGCGTGACGCGGATCCGGTCATGGTCACCAGGGCGTCGAGCGCTGCACGAGATGCTTTCATCGAGCGAGATCCTCATCCGTGGAACACTGGCAGCTGAAATCTCGGCGTTCTAGCCGGTCGGAGAGCCACGGCATTGTCCGCGGTGTTGGCGACAATTCCCGCATCTCGCCAGCATCCTCACAGACGCGTGCCCATCGAGAGACACGACTGTGCTTCAAATAGGTCATCCGTGCGGCCTATGCAACCGCCTCGACGTCATCACGACAGGCTACGTCTTGGCGAGGATGCAAGGTGATGAAGAGGTCGAAGTGCAGTGGCCACTGAATTGGCACCTGTCGGTGAGCTTTTACGACCTCTTCACGCATTTGCCCTTTGGACGGGTGGTCGACGGAACGTTGGATCCGAAGGTGCACGCAGACTATATGACCACGATCGCCGGGCTGTCTCGTGATTACCGCGATGAGCCCATCTATGGCGAGACGCTCAGACGGCTTCTCGATTGTGCTGTCCCTGCCGTCCGCTCCGAAGTCACGGAGTTCATGCAATCTCACTTCCATGCCGCCCCCGGACGCGGACCCTTCGGTGTCCACATACGACGTGTCGAAAAGCCGCTGCCATTTTGCAACTTTGCCCAACCCTTGAGATATTACGAGGCCGCCATGAAGAGCTTTCCGAAGGACGAGCGCTTCTTCGTGAGCACCGATTCCCAGGAGGCGTTTTCATGGCTGCTCGCGAGGTTCGGAGACAGAGTGTTTCAGCGGCCGAAGCAGCACGACAACAGGAGCGACGTCAGCGGTGTGCGAGAAGGACTGGTCGACATGTTGTTGCTCTCGTCCTGCCGCGGCATCATCGGAACGTATGGGTCGTCCTTCTCTGGTATCGCCGCGCTTGCTGGGTCGAACTCAATACTAATGGTCAAGGCGATTCCGCAGGTGCCCGCAGAATGGCCACACTTCAGCATCAGGCGCTGGTTATGGTCCTATCGGCACTTCGTCAGAGAGTCTACCTTCTGGAGGAGGGAACTCGATTGGACGGTACGTCCACAGGCCGCGCGGTTGTGGCGGGCCCCTGCACGGATACGGAGGGTTCTCCAGAGGCGCTTCGGACCGCGCACGTCGGGGCACACCCGTCGGCGCTGATATTTGGCGGGTTGGTGAGCAGGCCGATATCTTCGCGGGGGCCGAACGCGACGAATTTCGGGGTCTCATCGACTGCAGGAAGCGCCCATCCCGTTGAAACTGATGAACGGACGTGAAACGTGAGCACGCGACAAGAATTCTGGTCCAGGTACTATGCGGACGTCGTGAAGAAGGGGGAGTCCTGGCTCGATTACTCGAACGAGCGGGTCCAAATGCAAACATTCGGTCTCGCCCTCGAAGCGGCTGGCCCCGTACGGATGAAGCGATGCATCGATATCGGATGTGGCTGGGGGGATCTTTGCCGCACACTCTCGACATTGCGTGCGTCGGCGGTTACCGGTGTGGATATCGTTCCTGAGCTCATCGCAGAACACTCACGGGCGTATCCACACATTCGGTGGCTCTGCGGCAGCCTCCACGAGCCGAGCATTCTCGCACAGCTTGCGTCGTATGACGTCGCGTTCCTGCTCGAAGTCCTCCAGTTGGTGCCGCTCGTCGACACGATACGGGTGATTTGGAATCAATTGGCGCCTGGTGGCCGAATTGTGGCAATGGTCCCGAATGCGAATTGTCCGATTGTGTCGCGAACGCGCCAGCGCTTTGCCGCCAACTACATTCCGCCGACCTTTGCCGAGATCGATGCAGTGCTACAACGCCGGCCGGATCTCGAGCGCGTGGCTTATAGAGCTCTTTGGTTTCGTGCAGATCAGGAGTTGGTTCCGTATGAAGTCTCCTCTTGGCGCCTCTCTGAAGACTGGGACGAAGAACCCAACCGTATTCAGTTCGTTGCGCTCAAGCGCAAAGAGCCAGGCTCGTGACGGCTTGTGCCGCGCGTTGAATGACCTTCAATTCTCGATCTGTTGTCTCTCCAGTACGCTAACGGACGTCCGCTCGATCCCTGGTCGAGGGGTCACATGATATGCAGCGACAATCAGATTCAACAAGATCCGTAACCTTCGCTGAGCTACTGGACACGAGCGGATCGGTTGGTGCGCTATTCTGGCGAGTTGGCTGTTGCCGATGACATGGGCAGCGTGTGGATTGGCGATGGATCCATCACGCTGGGAGCATGGCTCTGACTTCCAGTTATCGCTCGAAAGTGGAACTCTCGATGCGCCTTGGCTACGGCGATCCCATGGACTTTGGGGTTCCGGACGCGACGCGATGCGTGCGTTGCTTGCCTGGGGTCGAGACCGGCAGGGTTGGCAGCGGCTCCTCGTTCCAACCTTCTTTTGTCAGGACGTTCTCAGGATGTTGGTGTCGGAGCTCCCCATCCTGCCGTACGAAGACGCGCCCGACAGCTCACCACCGGCACGTATCGAGGCGAACAAGTCGGATGTGGTTCTGGTCACAAACTTTTACGGGATGCGCAGCCACGTGCATATCGACACCGATGCCGTGGTCTTGGAGGACCATACGCACGACCCACTGTCGCCATGGGCTTTTTCCAGTAGCGCTGATTATGCTGTCGCATCCCTGCGAAAGACGCTGCCACTGCCGGACGGAGGTGTGCTCTGGTCACCGAAAGACATGGGACTTCCGTACGAGCGACCGGCTACCGATGCGCACGTGCGCGCCACGCTCGACCGTCTTTCGGCAATGGTTCTCAAGCTCCAGTACCTTAGAGGGGCGTCGGTTGACAAAGCCGGCTTCCGCGCGCTGTTCGTCGCTGGAGAGCGGACGCTCGGCGCCGGGGAGATCTCAGGCATTTCCCCGTTCTCCCGAGCGCGCCTTCCGAGCCTGCCGGCGCGGCGCTGGAGTATGGCGCGGGCGGACAACCTCCGCGCATTTCAACATGAGATCGGCGATGTGTTCCAGTTCCGTGTGCTCGAGGCGCCATTTGCGATCACGTTGCTGTTCGATTCGCCTGGTCTGCGGCAGAGGGTTCGGACTGCACTGATGGCCAACCGCGTGTATCCAGCTGTACTGTGGTCACTCGAGGCACCTGTGGCCACTGGCATTCCTGCTCGTCACATCGACTTCTCGAGGCGTCTGCTCTCACTGCATTGCGACTTTCGCTACAGCCATCGGGACATGGCGCGCGTGGCGGCTCTCGTGCGGGAGACGATGCTGGGCCCAGGCGCTGCGATATGACTCAAGTAGGCTTGCGATACAGCGGGAAGTAACCAGAATGATCCTGCGGGTCCGCGTGTGGATGCGTAGAGCGTACAAGCCGACTGTACGCGTGTTCGTCGCAAACGACCCGTAGCGTTCGAAAGCAGTGGAGGTCAGTGGAGAAGCCCGCCTTGAACTTGAATAGGGAATCTTCTTCGCCACCAAGGCCGCCACCCAGGTGCATGCGTCGAAGCCCTTGTGTTCTTGCCCAGGTACGAACGAAGTGAAGCATCAGCTTTGTCGGGTGCTCGTGTATGAAGCGTGGATTGGTGCCAGAGAAGTGGTACTGGACGAGGCCGCACGTCTCGACGAAGAGCCCACCCCCGGCGATTTCGCCGCCTATCTCGACCAGGCAGAGGAGCAAACGTGTTCCAAGCGCTGCGCGTAACTGGACGAAGTAGTCGTCTGGAAGAATGTACTGTTGCTTCGCGTTGAGCCGTTTCATGGTCGCACGGTAGATCTCGGCAAAGGTAGACAAGTGCTCGAAGTGCTCGTCGAAAAAGGCGTGATGTCCGGCACGAATCGACCGGCTAATCTCGTTGCGGTGCCCTCTCATCGTTCGTCGCCACAACTCCTCCACGGGAAGGGTCAGATCGATTGAGGCAGTGCGTCCGTGCTCGATAACGATGCCGTTGTGTGCAGAAAGTGGCGGACCGAGCAGCGGATGCCCGCGGACAAACAGCGAGACAATCTGGTGTCGAGCGAGGACCTTCTGCGCGGCGTCGAGCGCATCGGGCAGGAACGTGGGGTCATTCGTCCCTGTGAGGAGCGGGCCAGAGTAGCCATAAGGAGAGGCAGCGTCCAGTAGTTCATCCTGTACTGGCCTGAGGATGAGGGGCAACAGCATTCGCCGGTTACCGTCCTGTACGTGAAGAGCGCACGGCTGGGCGACTTCAAGCTCTGCGGAAAGCCGGACGTAGGATGGAAGATGGTAGAAATCGTGCTTGTCGAGGCGCAAGAACGCGTCCCATGCCGGATCGTCAGGAGACAACAATTCGACCTTCATGCGCATCTGGCGTTCACATGTGGCGTCTGTCGGCGAGCGGTTTCGAAGGACGCGGGCCGACGATCTGTGCGGCCAATGCGCTCAACATCGCACCTCGCGTATTGATCTTCGGCGAATGAACTTCGTCAGTCAATTCCGAAATTCAGATCGCCATGGACGGGCCAGACTGGGAGAGTGGATCTGTGCGTATCGCTGATGCACTTCCTTATGGGTTGAAGAGCCGTCTGGCCCAGGCCCTGCTTCTAGCGAAGCACGCCCTCGAGCGCAACCCGGTGTCGCATCGCCTCTCTCTCAATCTCTCACAGGCCGGTCAAGACATGTGGGTCTACGGCGAAGTGTTCAATGAGCGACGGAATGGCTACTTCGTGGATATCGGCGCGCACGATGGCGTGTTTTTGAGCAACACGTACCTATTGGAACGCCGTTACGGATGGTCCGGGATCTGTGTTGAAGCTAATCCGGTGAACTTCGAGCGGCTCCGACGACAGCGACGTGCCGTCTGCGTCAACGCCTGCCTTGATTCCGTCGAACAGGACGTAGCCTTTGCACCACGTGGCGTGATGGGTGGAATCGTGTCGCCGACGACGGACATTCGCGCCGCGGCCAGTGGAGAGACAATCTCACTCCGAACGCGGACGCTCGAGAACGTGCTGCGTGAACATCGTGCACCGCACGAGATCGATTATTTGTCGATAGATATCGAGGGCGCCGAGGAGCGCGTTCTCGGCGACTTTGCGTTCGATGCGTACTCCTTCACCTGCATCACGATTGAGCGCCCATCGGCGAACCTGCAGGAGGTGCTTGGCCATCACGGATATGTGGTGATCAAGAGTGTGCCGTGGCTGGATTATTTCTACGTACATCAACAGTTCATGCCGAAATATGAAGACAACATGATGGCATTTTATAGCAAGCGATTTCTCCGAGTGCGCTGGTGGTGACTGATCTCGATGTGTCGTCGGCGGATCAGCGTGCTCCCTGCGCTATCGAGGAATAGCACAGACCAGCCACTTCTCATTGGCGCGCCATTCGGAGAGACTGCACCCCGTTCGACGGAGCCGTGCGCGAGTGTCGCATAACGGGCGGGCCCGTTGACCAGCATGAGGCGACGACGCCGCGAACCCGCGTTCATCCCATCCAATCCCATCTATCGCGCCCGTGCCGGCGGCATGAATCCGGCCGCGCTGCCGGCGGGGTCAACTCGTGGCGGAGCAACGCCCGGTGTCAGCTCAGATCGCTGCATTCACGTCGGTGAAGACGCGAAAAAAATCGCGTCGAAGAAGCTTGCGGCTGGTGGAACGAAAGAGGAGTAGGCGGTCCACGTCGGCTCACCCGCGAATGCCGCCCTGTCTGAGGATATGACCGATGCGATCTCGCGCGTGCGCCCAGCGCGTCGCGAACGAGCGCGTCGACAACTGCGGGCCGTGGTCCTGGCTGTACGTCCAGGCAGATGGAGTCAAGAGCGTGTCTGACCTGCCGTCATTCATCATCGTGGCTTCAGGATCGATCGATGGGTACACGGATTCCTCGACGCGAATGACAGCGAGACCGGCACCGAAGGGCAGATTGGTCACCGACACACGGGCCTGCGCCGTCGCGTCACGAATGGCCCCGAGCATGTCGTGGCACAGATCGGGTTGTTGCGTATCGTGAACACAGATCAAGCCAAAGCGCCGCATTCTCGGCAGGAGCAGCTCCAAATCTCTCCGTACGTTCTGATAAATGTGCGACCCGTCGTGCATCACGAAATCGATCGGATGAGGCACCTTTGGAATGAACGTCTCCGATAATTCGAGATGGAGGCGCCAGTGCTCGTCCTGTTGGTTCAGGAGCTCCTCGAAGCGCCGCCTGTCCGAGTCACACGTGTACACCACCCCCCCTGTCTTCTGTGCGGCCCCGCGGATGGCTCCCGTCGTCATTCCAAGCCCGAGATCCACGATAACCTTCGCCCGCAGACCGACGACCAAAGAGTACAGAATCAACAGATGTTTGGAGGTCGAATACGGAAGCTCGAACGCGTCGAACAGATCGTCTCGCGACAGCGGCCGGCAAAGCTCTCTGGCATCCATGACTAGCGACGACATGATTTCGAATCCTCCTTATGGGACGTGGGACGGCAGACAGCGACCGCTCCGCCGGATCGGCGAGGCGCAATTCCAACAGGGTATTAGGAGGTATCGGGGGCATTCGAAAGAGGGGCCGCACGGTGACTACTGGATGACGAGAGGAGGTGTGTAGCAACAGCTCGTCCCCCCGTTCACGCGGTCTGCGCCACGTAGGCGCTCCACCGGGCGCGCCTCTCGTACAGGCGCTCCAGGGTGCGCAGGTTCTGTCGAATATCGAAGGCGGTCGTGGCCACTGTTGACACGGCGTCAGACGGTGCCAGACGCGGGCTTCTGATGGCCTCGATCAGGACCCGGGCCCAGGCGTGGGCGCCATCGTCCAGCGACAGGCGATACAGCAGTGATGGAATCACGTCGACCGCTGGTGTGATGGCTTCCAACGAGACCACGCACGGAAGGCCCGCCGCCTGTGCCTCGATCAGCGCAATCGGGACACCCTCGAACAGGGACGGAAAGACGAAGGCGTCGAACACGCCGGTGAGCCAACTCGGGACATCGGTCGAGGGGTCAGGGAACACGATGGAACCGGAGAGTCCCAGGTCGGCGGTGCGAGCGACAGTCTCGCCCTTCAATGGGCCGTCGCCGATCAGGACGAACCGTGCCTCCGGTACGAGCGCGAGCGTAGCTCTCGCCACATCGAGTACATACCGGTGGTTCTTCTCCGGAGCCATGCGTCCCACGTGGCCGAACACCGGTACACCCGGTGGGATGCCATGCGCACGCCGAAGCTCCGCGCCGTTTGCCACCTGCTGGAACGGCGTCAAATCGATTCCATACGGGAGCACGGTTACTCGCGGATCGCTCAGGCCGCGAGTGCCAAGTAATCCAATAGCGGCTTCCCCGGAGCAGGCGAGGATGTCCGTGGCGGTGTGGTTGACGAGCGCGGTTGCCAGCGCGAGATATGCGCGTCTGGGAGCGCCCGCTCCGAGCTCCGCCGGGCGCGTGTCGCTATGAGAGTGGGCGATCCGTCCCGGGACCCCTGCCGCCCGCGCTACAGCCAGCACGACCCCGCTGAAGTGAAGGACGTGACTGTGTACAACATCATAGGGTCCATGCTGGCGCAGTACGCCGAGCAATGCGGGGATGTACGTCCTCAACGCGTGCGGGGATCCGCACTGGATCACTTGGGATCCGAGCGCCTTGACCTCCTCGTCGTACAACCCCTGGATCGAGGAGTGCACGGCGAAGTCGCACTGTACCCGCTGCCGATCCAAGCGGCGCACGACGTGCATCAACCATGATTCCACGCCACCCCGGACGAGCGATCCGAGGACGTGTAAGACTCGCAGGGGCCTCATTGCCGCACCCGTGCTGACGTGATGTCTTGCGTGGGCGCAGCAGGGCCGGAGTCACAGCCAGCGACCAGACGATCCAGCGTGGCAGACCATGGAATCTGCGGACACCATCCCAATAGTCGCCGCGCCTTCTCGATATTCGCCTCTTGCCATGCCACATCGGCAGACCGGGCTGACCCTTCCGTGGCTTCCACGAGCTGAATGGGCCTGGGGCTTCGGGCGATCATGCCCTCCGCGAGCTCGCGAGTGGGACGCGCTCGTCCGCTGCCGATGTTCACAATCTCGCCGGCGGCCGCTGCAGGGTGCACGGCCGCGCACACGATGGCTCGAGCAGCGTCCCGCACGTCGATGAAGTCACGGCATGCGGCCAGGCTTCCCACTGTCAGCTCAGTTCCATGTCCGCGCATGAATGCCGCGATCTTGCCGGGAAGCGTCGCAGACGCCATTCCTGGACCCACGGCGTTGAACAGCCGCAGTACTGTTCCGCGAACCCTTCCCTGCGCATGCGCATGGAGGACCATCTGAGATGCCTGCAGCTTGCTGAGGCCGTACTCGGTCACCGGCTCGGCGGGGTCATCTTCACGAGTCCGCTGTCCGAACGCTTTCGGTCGGTATTCGGCGGACGAGCCAATCTGGATGAAGAAGGCCGCCGGGGCGCATGCGGTACAGACCTCGACGAGCTGGGCGGTGGCCCACAGATTTGCACGCGTTGCGGCACGTGGGTCGGTCGTGAGCATGCCGGCACAGTTGATCACGATGTGAGGGTCCGCATGGCCGATGAAGTCTCCGAGGTCGTGGCTGAGACCCTGCCCAAGCCTCATTGACAGGTGGCCCTCCAGCGACACCGGCTGCCTGTCCGTGGTCGCGATACCGAAGAGCGAACAGTCTCGTGCCATTGCGCGCAGCGCGAGTGTCACATGACGCCCGATGAATCCCGTCGAGCCGGCGACGATGACCCGAAGCCCCGTGCGCATGATATCTACCGCACCCACGCGAGCGTCCCGATCTCCTCGTTGGCCCGATCGTAGTCATCGGGTCGTCCGATGTCCAACCAGTAGCCGGAGAAGGGATATGTATTGACGTGCCTGCCAGCCCGGAGCAAGTCCAGCGCCAGGTCATCCAGCCCGTACGCCCTCCCTGACGGCACGCACTCGACCACGGAACGTGAGAACACGTACACCCCCATGCTCACGTTGAAGTGATACATCGGCTTCTCCAGATAATTGGCCAGCCGGCCGCTCTTTGGATCGATCTCCATGACGCCGAAGTCGATCTGCGATTCACGTCTGTACGTAGCGATGGTCAGTTCGGCGCCGCTGTGGAGGTGGTGCCGGTACAGGTCCGCGAAGTCGAGATCGGTCAGGATATCTCCATTCATGACCAGGAAGCGGTCCGGGAGATCTGAAATCAGCTTCAAAGGTCCGACAGTGCCGAGGGGCACGTGCTCCAACGAGTATCTGATCTCGAGCCCGAACCGCTCGCCCGATCCGAAGAACGCCTGAATGAGCTCAGCCATGTGGTTGACTGCCATGGTGACGCGGCCCACACCCGCTGCGCGTAATCGCCGCAGCACGAGTTGCAGAATCGGCTGTTCGCCCACGGGCATCAACGGCTTGGGAATCGTGGTGGTGTATGGGCGTAACCGGGCGCCTTGCCCTCCCGCCAGAATCACGGCGTCCATCACAGCTCCGACACGACATGTTCAAATGTTATAGACATCGGTCTTGTACCGCGCGAGATTCACCGGGTCCGTGAACCACTCGATGGTCTCCGCCAGCCCGCGCCGAAAGCCGTCACCACTCCCATATGCTGGCGCCCACCCGAGCAGACG
The DNA here is from genome assembly GCA_964505975.1 of uncultured Bifidobacteriaceae bacterium. Lineage (GTDB taxonomy): Bacteria > Acidobacteriota > Vicinamibacteria > Vicinamibacterales > UBA2999 > Gp6-AA40. The sequence continues at coordinate 75,832 of CAZDLW010000003.1, forward strand.
CAGCGCTTTTTCGTTCGACGCCCAGAGCCGCTCCACTTCGCTCGAGACCGGTCGCAAGCGCACTGTGTCGGTGAGCAGGTGGATATCGACGTGCATCAGTTCGGCAATCGTCTCTGCCGTCTGGCGGATGGACACTTCGAAGTTGCTGCCGATGTTGATGATCTCGCCGACAGCGGCATCGGCCTCGGCGGTGGCCAGAAACGCGCGCGCGGTATCCGCGACATAGGTGAAATCGCGCGTCGGATGCAACGCGCCGAGCCGAAGCCGCTTCGTTCCGCTGGCGATCTGCGTGATGATCGTCGGGATGACCGCACGAGCGGACTGTCTGGGCCCATACGTGTTGAATGGGCGAATCACCGCGACAGGTGTGCCGAAGGAACGATGGAACGACAGGGCTATGTGATCAGCGCCGATCTTGCTGGCTGAGTACGGAGACTGGCCCTGCAGGGGATGCTCTTCGTCAATCGGTACGTACCGCGCCGTCCCGTAGGTCTCGCTGGTCGACGTGTGAACGATCCGTTTCACGTTCAGGTCTCGAGCGGCCTGAACGACGTTGAGTGTGCCCCGGATGTTCGTGTCCACGTACGTCTCCGGCGAGTGGTACGAGTAGGGGATGGCGATCAGCGCGGCAAGGTGGAATACGACGTCGCAACCCTGCATGGCCGTCCGAACGCCGTACGGGTCGCGAACATCTCCGGGAAAGATCTCCAGCTGCTGCCGGATGTCAGGGGACGTATGGTCCAACCATCCCCAGGAATTGAAAGAGTTGTAGTACACGAACGCCCTGACACGACAACCGTGGCGGACCAGCAGCTCCGTGAGGTGGCTCCCAATGAAACCATCGGCGCCGGTGACGAGAACGCGCTGCTCCCTCAATTCCACAGCTGTGCGCCCCGGTCACGACGCGGTCGATCCTCGTACCGACATGCGCTGAGTGTAAGGTAGTGGTTCCGCACTGGTCTCCTCTGATGGACGGGCAGTGAAGCTCCGCCTCAAACCGCCGAGCCTCGTCAGGTCGGAGTACTCCGCTTCACTGCCGTCAGTATTGCTTTGCCCCGCTTCGCGGGGCTAGACATCTCCGAACGCCGCCGCAAAGACTTGCCTCATTCGTGACAATTTCAGCGTTGGGAGATGTCTAGTGGTGTCGGCTGACGAACCTCCGTATGCGTTCGCGCCCCACAGCGAGTTGAGGGGTCCGAAAACGAGGCGCCACTTGTGCCGGAAATAGCGTGCAGGGCAAAACTCGTGCCATATATGTTCTGGTGGGCATCCCGAAAGTGCAACGCTGTGAGCGAAGTGTCGCGAATTTCGGGCCAGTCGTCTGGTTGGCGCTGGGCTTTCTTGACCGATGTCGGAAAGATGTTCGGCAATCGTGGAATGGGCTGATTGGACGCACGCTGACGTGTCCGGCATTGCCTCGGAATATCGAGCTTGCACACAGCAGGTCCCGCAGATTAACAGACTTCCCCAACCGATGTCCGCCCCTACGGCCGGCTCAGTTACTGGCGAAGTGTTTGCACAGACACGTGGCAACCAGGAGTCCCCCCCGAGGAGCGGTCGCACGGCGCGAAGCAAGAGGTGCTGCCCGATTCCGCGATGGCGTCTGCTGGTCAGTTCGAAGTATCGTCACTACGGTCCACGCCCAACGTAGTCCATGTATCAGAATTTCTACGAACTTCGCGAGCTGCCCTTCGAGCTGACCCCGGACCCGAAGTACCTCTTCCTGACGGAGGGCCAGCGCGAAGCGTTGAGCAACCTGGAGTACGGCCTGTTTGCGGCCAAAGCGCTCACGGTGCTGATTGGGGAGGCGGGGACCGGAAAGACCACGCTGATTCATGCAGCCCTGGAGTCCGGGCGGTGTCAGAACGTCCGCTGTGTGTATCTGAACAATCCAGCGCTCACTCGCGACGAGTTCATCTACATGCTGGCCACTCGGTTCGAGCTGGGCGCCCAGGCCGCCACGTCAAAGGCGGTGCTGCTCCAGGGCCTCGAGCGCTTCTTGCGAGAACGGCGCGAGAGGGGCGAGATCACGGCGCTCGTGGTGGACGAGGCCCAGCGGCTCAGCACCGAGCTGCTCGAGGAGGTGCGGCTCCTCGCCAACATCGAGACGCCAAGTCAGAAGCTCCTGCCGCTCGTCCTCGCGGGGCAGCCCGAGTTGGCGGCTCGCCTGGAAGAGCCTGAGCTACGGCAATTGAAGCAGCGCGTTGCGCTCCGCTGCGAGATTGCCGCGTTCGGGCTGTCCGAAACGGCCGCGTATATTGCCGGACGCATCGAGACGTCAGGCGGCGTCCCCTCACGGTTGTTCACACGCGAAGCAGTGACGCTCATCCATGAGTGCTCCGGCGGGATCCCCAGAACCATCAACGTGATCTGCGACAACGCACTCGTCAACGGGATGGCCCTGGATCGCCGTCCGGTCGACCGTGCTATGGTGCTGGAAGTCTGCGAGGACTTCTCGCTGCGTCGTGGAGCCCTCAGGAACTCCGTTGGCTCGATGGGCAACAGGACAACCGTACCTCGGGCTCGTCCCGTGGGAAGTGGCCCGATCGCGGCCGGGCAGGATGGCGGGACTTCGGCGCCGGGAGCGGGCTTCACGGTGCCCACCACGCCGGCGCGTCGCTAACCAGCCACGGGGCTCCGCCGCTTGGTATCCCCGCCGAGCCCCGCGGCTGGTTGCCAGTATCTATACTCTTCCACCCCATGGCGCACGCGTGCGCCGTGGGGGCCTCGGCTTGCCGCGCTCGCGCGGCTGGGACCGCGCTATGCGGTCGGATGCAACGGGTACGAAATGCGCGTTCTGGGCCGCATAGGGGTCCTAGAGGCCATAATGCCATGAGCCGTATAGACGAGGCGTTGAAGCGTGCGTCGGAGGGATCGGGTACCGCCCGACCGCAGAGGGGGGGTGGCGGAGGAACGCCGAGGCGCATGGGGGATTTTTCCTTCGACCCGTACCCGTCCGAGCCCGATCCACAGCCCCGCACGTCCGCCTCCAGCGGTGACACGCACGTGCAGCCGGACCGGATGCACATCCCGCTCTTCGAGCGGACGCTGGACGAGACTGGCGCCGCCCACGTTCCTGCGGTCAACGGCGAGACCGACATCTCGCTGGTCGGAAACCCGACGGCCGCGCAGGTCGAACGGTATCGCAGTGTTGCCGAAACCCTTCACGCGGCGCAGGTCGACCGCGGCCTGAGAACGGTCACGATCACGAGTGCGGTACGAGGGGAGGGGAGGACGTTCACGGCAATCAATCTCGCCCTCACCCTCACCGACGTGTACGCGTGCCGAGTCCTGCTGCTCGACGCGGATCGCCGCCAGCCCGCTATGCACGACCGGATCGGCATTCACAACTACGCAGGGTTGAGCGAGGCGCTGCGCGGGGAGCGGCGCAGGGTATCTCCAGTCCCGGTTACACCCTTGCTCAGCGTGCTGACCGCCGGGCATGGTGAGGCGACGCCGTTCGACGATGTGACCCTGGACCGGATGCGCACGCTGCTGGAGGAATACGCTCGGCAGTTCGACTGGGTGGTGCTCGATGCGCCCCCAGTCGGGATGTCGGGGACGGACACGAAGCTGCTCGTGCGTTTGACGCAGGCGGCTATCTTCGTGATTGGAGCGGGGGCGACGCCGTTTCCTGTCGTCGAACGTGCTATTGACGAGCTGGGCCGTAACTACATCATGGCAACGGTGATGCACGGCATCAACCCGGAGCTTGGTGTGGCCAGGAGCGAACGGCCGGAGCTATCCTTGGAAGCACGTCGCAGGTAGGTGCCATGGCCAACAGGCGCTGGCATGCAGTCCGGGGGTCTTCATCAGTGCGGCTGCTCGCCATGCGACCCGATGAAGTGACGATCATGAAGCGGTTTACTAGTGCGCCGCGCGGAGAGGCTCGGTGATCGAACACCGAAAAACACACACCGATGCGCTCCTCGCATTCGAGGCCGAAGCCGAACCGGCCCCTTCGTCTGCGCCCGCAGACAGGGAGAGCCAGGTTCTAGTGGATGGCCCGTCGCCCCTGGACGCCTACGGCTCCCAGGATCACGTTGACCCGGTCTACCGACGGCAATCCGCCGGCGATTTCGTGGATGAGGTTGCGCCCCACGCGACCAACCATGCCGTTGCCCCAGCAGCCGTGCGACGCATCGCCGCGCCAATTGCCCCGGCAATGCAGCGTCCGGCGATGGGGTTCCTGTGGCCGATGACACTGGGCGGCGCCCTTGCCATAATCGCCCTGGTGGTCTGGGCGTTCAGTGGCGAACCGTCGGTGTCCCCCGCGCCGGCCGAGCTCGTGTCACGCGGCGTGTTGCCTACGCCCCCGCCACCGATTGTCGCAGATGCAGAGAGGGCTGCCGTGTCTGCCGACACGGTTGAGCCGACAACGACTTTCCAATCGGAGCCAGCGGGATCACCGCAAACATCCGAGCGGGTTGCGATTGTCGAGCCGGTCCTCAAGCCTTCGGAGCCTGCTCCCTCGCCGGAGTTCCGTGTCCCCCTGGAAGCCGCAGCCCCTTCCGCGTCTCCGATCCTCGAACGGGAAGCACCGGTTGACCCACGTCCACTGCTCGCGGTGCCACCGGAGACGGTGACTCCGCCTTCAGGTGCCCCATTCGCTGTGGACAGAGGCAGCGCCGGGCGTGTTCCCCAACGGGACACCGCGGCGGTGGCCGACGCGTCCGGTGTGTCGAGCTCGATCCCGACGCCAGCACGAGAGCTGGCTCCGGTATTGACCCCTTCGGCGGCGGCCGAGAGCTCGAACGCGACCGGCGAGCGCCCCTTGGACGAGAGCGAGACCGTTGCGCCCCCAGTGGAAGTGGTTCCGGCTCTTGCGGCCGAGGACGCGGTGCGCGGCACACTGGGCCGATACGCAGCAGCCTTCGAGGCGATGGATGTCGAGGCGACGGCCCAGATCTGGCCCTCCGTGGATCAGCGCGCGCTGGCGCGAGCGTTCCGCGGCCTCGAATCGCAGCGCGTGGCGTTCGACGCGTGCGACATCGACGTGGTCACGCAATCGAGAGCCGTTGCGGATTGCCGAGGGACCGTGCGATACATCGCTCGCCTGGGCGACGGGGCTCCCCGTACGGAGGGCCGCCGGTGGCTCTTCAGGCTCAACAGACAGGGAAACGAGTGGCGGATCGACCGGCTCGAAGCGTCACGTCCCTGAACCTCAGCGTCCCGCCACACGCGTCCGCCGTGCCTGCGGCGGACTGGGGTACTCGAACTCGGCCAGGAAGGGTCCAATCGCAAGGTATCGAAACCGCGCATCGCGGCAGGCGCGCACCGCGTCCTCCGGCGTGCACACGATCGGCTCCTCGTGCATGTTGAACGAGGTATTGATAATCGATGCCAACCCCGTCTTCTGGTGATAGAGCGTGAGCAGCCGGTGCGTGCTCGCGTCCAGATCCGGCCGGACGGTCTGCGGCCGTGCGGTGCCGTCGATATGCACCACCGCAGGGCAGGTGCGCGCCATGTGCTCGGTACAGTCGAACGTAATCGTCATGAAGTTGGCCGCGTGTTCGGCACCGCAGAAATTCTTGTACAGCGTCGGCGCTTCTTCCTCGAGCGTCACGGGAGCAAACGGCATGAACTCCGTGCGATGCAACTGCTCGTTCAGCCATCGGTTCACCGAGGGATCGGTGGGCTGGTACAGAATCGACCGGTGACACAGGGCGCGCGGCCCGAATTCCATCGGCCCCTGAAAACGCGCGATCAGCTCCCCCTCCACCAGCAGATCGGCTAGCTGTCCCTCCAGATCGGTTGGTCGGCTGTACCGCACGCCTTCCGAGTCGAGCACCTTCGCGATTTCGCCATCCGAGAACGACGGCCCCCAGTACACGTCGTGAATCCCGTGCGGCTCGTACGGCCGATCGCGGTGCCACGCCCACATCGCCGATCCCCAGCCGAGCCCGCCGTCGGACATGTGCGGGAAGATGAACACCCGCTCGATCTCCGGAATCTCGAACAGCTTCTGATTGAGCCGGACGTTGGCGCAAACACCTCCGGCCATGCAGAGGTTCCGTGCGCCGGTGCGCTGCACGTGTTGCCGCACGTAGTGCACCAGCACGTCCTCGAGCACGTGCTGGTAGGCGTAAGCCAATAGCGCCGGGCCCTTTCGTTTCAGGAGCCATTTGAGCCGCGGGTAGCTGCCATAGACGTACGGCGCCTCGAAGGTGCCGTTGACGTTGTACAGCTGCCGTCTGGCGAATGCCATGCACTCCTCGTCAGGATGGCCGTGCGCCGCCAGACCCGTGATCTTTCCTTCGTGCCGCGCGGGACGGTAGCCCGCAGCCTTGGTGATCGCGGCGTAAAAGGCGCCGGCGGAGTGCGGCAGCCGGACGTCGTGAGCAGGCTGAAGCCGACCGCGGTCGCACGCGTACAACGTTGCCGTCTGCCCGTCGCCCTGCCCGTCCACGGTGAATGCCAGCGCCTGGTCGAACCCGGAGCCGTAGTACGCGCAGGCGGCGTGGACGAGATGATGATTCACGCGCTCCACGCGACCGGGCGAGACTCGTGACTCGTGAAGCCAGTCCCGCAGCTCCTGATTGAAGCGCAGCTGCAGCTTCCGAGTGCGGTCGTAGTTGTAGAGCTTCCAGACGCCATAATTCAGCGTCTTCGTGACGATGTCACCGGGGTAGGCGAACCAGCGCGTGTTGTCGAGCGCCTCGAGCGTTCGGGAGTACTCGGCATGAACATCTTGCCGAGCGATCACGATCCGGTCGACGTCGCCGATACCAGCCCCGGCCTGGCGTAACAGCCAGTCGATGGTTCGACGCGGCACGCCTGTCTGCTGCTTGACCCGGGTGAAGCGCTCTTCGTTTGCCGCCCCGACCAGCACGCCGTCGCGCAGCAGGGCGGCGCCCGAGTCGTTATCGAGCTCACTGATGCCAAGTATCAACATGGATGACGGTATGGCCGACCAATGCGCCGGTTCAGTGTCGCCGTGAGACGCAGGAATCGGACCTTGTCTCTGATCGTTTGAATCGGGCCCGTGACTCTTGCGAAGGCCTCCTGGGGAACTCGGGCCCGATGCGTGTTGTGAGCAAATTACGTCCCGTTCTGGCCCAGGGGTCTATACGACTCGAAAGTTCAATGATTCGAGTGTCTTATCGAACGACAGTACCCGGTGCCCCACACCAATACAGTCCTGAGAAGTCTAGCGGATCATAGACTTTGTCAGCCGGAAACCGCCGTCTCCCAACACCGGAACCATGTGTCCGGCACGCATCGCGGATCGCATCCAACACCTCTACCACACGTTCGACGCCGAGCGCTGGCTCGGCACCGACATTTGTGCGCGGCCACGTCTGAGAGCGCCGGAGGCCGCCGACCGCGTGGCTGCGAGGGCGTTCGTCGAGCGCATCTGCGGGCAGTGGAGAGAATCTACGGAAGACGCCGACAACCCAGGCCAAGCTGTTGCTCGCGCTTCCGGATCGGGTGAGACTGCGATGCGTCACAGGCACATGGCAACGGGGGCAAGGTGATCTGACAACGTCGCAAAGGGCATCAAGAGTGCCTCGAGCGGTCGCTCGTGGCATCTCACCAGGCCATCACGATCGTTGTATCGGCTGTGGTCGAACGCTTCCGAGGTGTCTTTCTGAGGCTATCCCAGAAAGCTTGATGATTGAAGTGATTTCGGACGGACGGTCCGTCCCGCTCACTTCTTCTGCTGAACCGTGATGCTCCTGCTGGCGGTGCGGCCGTTGCCATCGCGTGCCGTCAGCGTGATGGTGTTCTGGCCGGGCTTGAGTGGCACGTTGGCCAGCCAGCTCTCCGTGCCGGACGCACGGCCGGAGCCGCCCCTGCTGCTGGACCACGCAACCTCGACGATCCCTGCTCCGGAATACGCCGTGCCGCCGATGAGCGTGTGCAGCTCCTTACTGGTATATGACTGACCGTTCGTTGGCAGTGTGATGGCGAGCGACGGCTCCTCGATCTCCGGTACAAGAACCTCCGCACTCGACTCCGCTACCGTCGTCCACGTAAACTCCTTGGTATCGAAGAGCGTGCCGTCGGTCACCATGGCCGTCACGCTGTACTGTCCGGCGGTGGTTGGCGTGCCCGAGATAAAGCCCGTGCTCGAAGCCAGTGTGAGCCCCGGCGGCAGACCTGCGGCCGAGTAACTGAGAGGGTCGCCGTATGGGTCGCTTCCATGGAGCTGCAGCGTGGCCGTCACCCCGACGGTGCTCGTCTGGTCTCCCGGCGGCGTCAGACTGGGAGGCGCGTTGCTGAACCCGCTGACTTCCACCGACAGTGGCCCGACAAGAGGACCATCGACGTACGACGCCACGGTGAAGAAATACTGCTGGCCGGCAACAGGATTCGGCAGCGTGAACCACGTGGTGTTGCCGACATCGAACTGCTGCGAGTACGTTCCTGCCTGCGTGCCGACGTACACGACGTAGCCCAGGACCTTCGGATCAGGGTTCGCGTCCCACGTCACGGCGATCGAGCTCGCGCCGGCCGCGCCGGTCCCGAGCCACATCAGCAGACCTGCCAGACACGCCACCCGGTTCACATGGACAACCGATCGCATGGTCTTCACCTTCTCCATTGGCCGGGGAGGGGGCCTGCCGCCGCGTGGACAGTGCAACGGCGCGTCCAGGGGGAGCCGTGGGCTCAAGTCTTTTCGAGTGAATGGTTTGCCTGCGCCGATTGGCGCGTCCGTTGGCGTGGTTGCTGACGATTTCGTGGTCCCGCTGGCGATCCTGTCAGCCCGGACTGCATGATGACGGCGCGCAACCCATCGCGGGCTCGGGCACACCGTCACAGCAGGCCGGGCGGTGAGGCGCAGAGAAGGCAGGATCCAAACGCGTCAGCACTGCTGTTTCGCCGTCGTCCCCTGCCCGCCCTTACTCGTCCCCCTCTACCACGTCACCACGAGGGTACGGCTCCCGCGGTTACCGGCCTGATCCATTGCCGTAACCGTGATGGTGTTGGCGCCCCGTTGCAAAGCAACTGTGGCCTCCCAGTCCGCCGTGCCGGTGGCTGTTCCCGAGCCCGATCGGT
>CAZDLW010000004.1:0-16648 GCA_964505975.1 uncultured Bifidobacteriaceae bacterium
AACGACGGGAAATCTTCTTCGACGGCCGGTCGCTGCCCGACAACGACCCGCACCCGTGGTGGTACGGATACTCGGTGGGCCGGTGGGACGGCGAGACGCTCGTCGTGGAGACGAGCCATTTTCGCGACGGCGGCTGGCTCGACATCATCGGGAGCCCGCTGACCGATGCCGCACGAGTCACCGAGCGATTCCGGCGCGTCAGCTACGGGCGGATGGAAATCGACGTCACGGTCGAAGATCCCAAAGTGTACACGCGACCGTGGACGGTCAGAGTCAATCAGCAGCTCATGCTCGACGAGGAGCTGATCGAGTTCGTCTGTCTCGAGAATCAGCGTTTCGGCGTGCAGTAGGTAACGAGTTCGTGGAGTTCGTGTGATGAGTTGAGACGCGCTGGCGACCTACGACTCGCGCGACACCCGGCAGGCAAATCGCTTCCGGAGCCAGAAGACCGAGCTGGGTTGCGGGACCCAGCTCGGGTCGCGGGCCGCGAGCGGAGGATGCTTTTTACCGCGCGATGTCGTCGGGAGCCACCGCGTCTCAACTCACCACGCGAGCTCCAGCGCCGATGATGGTTGGCGATACTCTGCTTCAGACACGCGAGCGTGTGAAACATGTGCGGCACTGCCGCGCAACCTCGTGTCAGGACTCGAAATGGTCAACACGGCTCACGCGGACACCGTGTCGTGCGTTCCGCCACGCAATCAACCCGAACCCGGCCAGCCCCGCCAGGTTGCTGCCGACGCTCGGCCAGAACAGCGCCGGGATGACAGGCAGCAACAGTCCCGCCTGCCACCAGGAGAGCGGGGCCACGAGCCGGCCGGCGAGCAGCGCGCTGGAGGCGGCAAGCCCGAACGCGGCAAACACCGTGACGATCAGCCGCTCGGGCCACGCCCCGTCCATGAGGGCCGTATACGCAAAGAGCAACGGAACGATGTACAGCCCTTTGGCCAGCTTCCAGGCTTGGAGTCCCGTGGCCATCGGTCGAGTCCCCGCGATGCCCGCGGCGGCAAATGCGGCCAGGCAGACCGGCGGCGTCACGTTCGAGTCCTGGGAGAACCAGAAGATGATCATGTGGGCGGCGAGCAGGCCGACGCCCAATTCCTGCAGCGCGGGGACGGCCACTGCGGCCAGCATCACATAGGCGGCCGTCACGGGCAGCCCCATGCCCAGCACCAGCGACGCCAGGGCCGTGAGCGCGAGCGCGGCCCAGAGCTGACCGCCCGACCAGCTCAAGACGAGCTGCGAGAATCCCACGCCCAGACCGGTCATGTTCAACGTCCCGATGACGAGCCCCGTGGCCACGAGCAGCAAGGCCGTGCCCGCTGCGTTGCGGCTTCCGAGCGCCAACGCCTCGACCACGTCGGAAAGACCCATGCGGTGGGTGCGCGTGAGCCACGAGCCGGCGGCCACGGCCACAATCCCTCCCCCGGCCGCGTAGGCAGGTGAAAACCCGGCGATGAGCAGCCCCAGCAGAACGGCAATCGGAATGAGGAACGGCAACCCCTCGACGAGTACGGCCGTCATCGTCGCGTTTGTCCGCTCCGGCTCCTGAAGCTCGATCCGGCGCGTTTCGAAGAAGACATGCAGCGCGAGAGTCCCGAAGTAGAGGATCGCGGGCAGGAACGCAGCCGCGATGATGGTCGTGTACGGCAGCCCGGTGTACTGCGCCATGATGAACGCCCCCGCACCCATCACCGGCGGCATCAGCTGGCCGCCCGTCGAGGCGGCGGTCTCCACGCTGGCGGCAAACACCGGCCGGAACCCCGCGCGCATCATGAGTGGAATCGTGATCGACCCCGTCGAGACCGTGTTGGCGACCGCGCTTCCCGTAATCGTCCCCGTCAGCGCGCTGGAGAGAATCGCCACGTACGCCGCACCACCGCGCACTCGTCCCATGGCGACCCGCGCCACGCGGATGATGAATTCGCCGCCGCCGGATTTGAGGAGAAACGCGCTGAACAGGACGAACATGAAGACGTAGGTCGCCGAGATGGTGGCAATCATCCCGAACAGCCCTTCGCCCGTGAAGTAGAAGCGGTAGAGCACACGCTCCAGCCCCAACCCGCGAAAGTGCAACACGCCGTCGAGGTATCGACCGAATACCGTGACGTATCCGGTGCCGAGCAGAACCAGGCTCGGGATGACCCATCCGCTCGTGCGCAGGCAGAGCACGAGCGCCGAGCACACGGCCAACACCGCCATCAGACGATCCGACGCCACCATCATCTCGCCCCGTGCATGGAGCGCCTCCTCGGCCAGCAGCAGATACCCGCCGCTCGCGAGCGCAACGAGCGCCAGCACCAGATGTCCCATTCGGGCTCGACCGCTGGCACGCGGCATCCAGCCGAGCGCCACCAGCGAGCCGAGCAGGGCAAAGTGCACGCTGTTCTGCCAGAGCGTGGGCAGCGTGCCGATCGTGTTGAACCAGAGATGAAAGACGGCGATGGCCGCCGCGTACGTCGTGAGCGCGCGCGACCAGACCAGGGACATGACACCGGTGCCGTCGTTCACGGACAGTTGCCTCTTCCCGTGGGTTCCGACAGGGGCACTCGTGCCGCCAACTCCACATCGTCGGTCGGACGACCCGTCCGCGTCCCGCGTGCATGCGGCGCTCTCATGGCGCTTCGTGAAGGAGCTCGGGCGGCAGCAGCGTCACCGGAACCTCGACGCCCGCCTCGCGATAGAAGCGCACGGCGCCGGCGTGCAAGGGCACCGGCAGGCCAGCCACGGCTCGGTCGAGGCTCATCGTGCGGGTGGCGGCGTGATAGCGATGGAGCGCATCGAGGTTCTGCCAGAGCGTGCGCGTCACGAGGTAGACGACGTCCTCGCCAACCGTGCTCGACGTGGCCAGGATGTTGGGCTGGGCGATCGTGCGGACTGGCGTCTCCTGACCTGGATAGGTCCCTGCCGGGATGACGAAACGCTGCCACACCGGATAGCGCTCGCGAAGCCGGGCAAGCTGCTCGTCGTCGATCTCCAACATGACGAGCTGTTCGGATCCCAGCGCGGCGAGCGCCTGGGTGAAGGCGCCAGTCGGGACACCAGCCCCCAGGAACATGCCACTGACCCGTCTGTTCATCAGGGCATCCGCACTTGGACCGTACTCCAGGTACACCGACTCGAAATGATCGTCGGGGACCATGCCGAGCGTCGTGAGAATCGTGCGCGCGGAGACCTCCGTGCCGGACCAGCGCGACCCGATCGACACACGCTCTCCGCGCATGCGGCCGAGGTCCTCGATTGAACCCGTATCGTGAAACCGGCGGAGCACGAGCGCCTGCTCCACGTTCTCCCAGAGCATGGCGACGCCGCGCAGCTCGGGCTGCGGCCGACCTTCGTAGACGCCGGAGCCCTGCCACGCCATGGCGCCGAACAACGCCTGTAGGATGGCCAGCTGCACCTCGCCGTTGGCGAGCATGTTCACGTTCTCCGCCGATCCCGCCGACGTGATCGCGCTGGCCAGGATCTGATCGTGCTCGCCCAGATCCTGGGTAATGAGCGTAGCCATGGCCACGCCGACCGGATAGAACGTTCCACCGGTCGTGGCCGTGGCGATGAGCAGATCGCGTTCACGCGGAACGGGCGGCGCGCATCCCACGAACGAGGCAAGCAGCACCACACTCACCAAGCCACGAACGATCATCAGGATCACCCCCTCGGGCATCCGCAGATGTTAGCCTCAATGCACACCACCCGGACACCTCGCGCGGCGCGGCTGGCGCCCTCGCTCCGTCACGTGACAGGCGCGGCTCTCACACAACCCCGTGTGACTCGGGCACCTTGTATAGAATGACGTGATCCCATGCTGAGCCCTGCGCATCCAGTCGAACGGCCCGCTCGCGTGCGCCAGCGGCGACCGGCGGGCGGCGCACGCAATCCCGCCCCGTCGTCCCACCGCGCAGACCCCCACCACGGTGCATGGGATAATCGGGCAGCGGGCATGCGCATCCTCGTCGCCGAAGACGATCGCGACATCGCGGACCTCATCGCGCACTACCTGCAGAAGGCCGGGTGGCACGCGCAGATCGTTTCGTCGGGCGACGACGCGCTGGCCGCCGTCCGTCGAGACCCGGCCGATCTGGTCATCCTCGATATCATGCTTCCCGGGCTCAGCGGCTTCGAAGTCTGCCGATCGCTGCGGAGCGACCCCGCGACAGCCGGTGTCCCCATCATCATGGTCACCGCCAGAGCCGAAGAGACCGACCGCATCATCGGGCTCGAGATCGGCGCGGACGACTACATCGCGAAACCATTCAGCCCCAACGAGCTCGTCGCCCGCATCCGCGCATTGATGCGGCGATCGAAACGTGCGGAACCGCACGAATCGACAATCACCTTCGGACCGATCGTGATGGATCTCTCCCGCCATCTGGTGCTCGACGCCGGTCGTGAGGTCAAGCTGACGGCGAAGGAGTTCTTGTTGCTCTATTACCTGCTGCAGCATCGGGGGCGCGTGCTCTCGCGCGACCAGCTGCTCGGCGATGTGTGGGGGTACCGGTACACGGGGGGGACGCGCACCGTGGACGTGCATGTTCGCAGGCTCCGCGAGAAGCTGCCCGTCCTGGTGGACTCGCTCGTCACCGTGAAACAGTTCGGTTACAAGCTCGTGGAATAACGTACCGGTTCGCGGTGATGGGTCCATGCGGGGGGTTCGTAAGCCTCCTCACCCGCGGCGTCGTGCGTCATCACCGAGCTGGACCGGACCCGATGTACGTCCCGACATGCCCGCATGAAGCCCGAGATTGTCCTGGCGTCCCTGCTCACAGCCGCAGCGTCGCTCGTCGCCGTGGCCATTGTCGCGCGGGGCGACGCCGTGCAGCCAGCGCTCGAGCTGACGTCGAGTACCGTCGTGATAGTGGTTGTGGGCCTGTTGGTGGCACTGCCCTCTGCGCTGCTCGTCGCATGGCGTGTCTCGATCCCACGGGCGCGTCGGACCCGGGAGATCATCGCAATCGCGCACCGCTACACTGCGGGCGATCTGACGCGCGCATCACAGGATCATGGTCACGACGACCTCGGGGCGGTCGCGTACGCGTTCGATGCGGCAGTGCAGACGCTCGGCGAGCGGATCTCCGAGTTGTCTCGCGATCGGGCAAGAATGGAAGCGATTCTGGCCGGCATGGTGGAGGGCGTTCTCGTGGTCGATCGTCAGGGCCGGCTGCAGCTCGTGAATGGGGCGGCGCAAACCATGCTCCGCGTCGATGCATCGGCGGCCGGACGCCCTTACCTCGAAGTCATCCGGCATCCGGACATCACCGCGCAGCTGGCTGCGGTACTGCGCGGGGACGTCGTGGACGGCCGCGAAGTGTCGCTGGCACGCGATCCCAGCCGTACGTTCGTGGCGCGGGCGGCTCCGGTGGGGACTGCGGGGGGCGGCGGAGCCGTGCTCGTGCTGCACGACATCACCGACCTTCGCCGCGCCGATAGAATCCGTCGCGACTTCGTCGCCAATGTCTCCCATGAGCTCCGCACGCCACTGACGGCCATTCGCGGGTACATCGAAGCCCTGCTGGACGAGCCCGGGGATCGGGACAACACGCGCCGGTTCCTGGAGATCGTCGCGCGCCAGAGCACCAGGATGGAACGCCTCGTCACAGACTTGCTGCGGCTGGCGCGGCTCGACGCGCGGCAGGAAGCGCTCGAGATTGCGCCGTGCAACGTCCGAAACCTCTTCAATGGCATCGTGGGCGACCTGTTCCCCGCCATCGAGGCCAAGCACCAGCGTGTCATCGTCGACGTGCCAGAGGACGCCACCGAGGTGCATGCCGATCCGGCCAAGCTCCACGACGTACTTCGGAATCTCGTGGAGAATGCGGTGAACTATTCGCCGGAGGATGCCGAGCTGCGCCTGTCAGCCGCGCGGCGCGGCGGCGTGTTCACTATCACCGTCGCGGACTCCGGGCCCGGCATCCCGCCCGAAGACCTCAGCCGCGTGTTCGAGCGTTTTTACCGCGTCGACAAGTCTCGATCGCGTCCGGGAGGGACAGGCCTGGGCCTTGCCATCGCCAAACACCTCGTCGAGCTGCACGGCGGGCATGTGCGCGCCGAGAACCGACCGCGCGGAGGCGCGGTGTTCACCGTCGTTCTCCCGGAAACGCGCCCTGCTCTTTCGACAGGTCCGAACGCCGCCGAAGTACACTAGCTGTCGATGCACCCCTGGCACGACAGCTACGTGGACGACGCGATCGTGGCCGACGCACTTCCAGTCGTCATCGAGATCCCGAAGGGCAGCAAGAACAAGTACGAGCTCGACAAGGAGACCGGCCTGCTGCGTCTCGATCGCGTGCCATGATCGCCGAGGACCAGTCCGATGTCATCGCATACCTGAGCAGTGCGGCCGCTCACGGCGGATCCGACGTGGAACGCATCGACACGCACAGTGCGGTCGTGTTCCTGGGATCTCGCGTCCTGAAGCTGAAGCGCGCGGTGCGATTCGACTATCTGGACTTCTCCACCGAGGCGCGGCGCAGGCAGGCCTGTGAGGACGAGGTGCGGATCAACCGGCGCACCGCCCCTTCCATCTATCTCGGAGTCGCGGCCGTTACGCGAGAGGCCGATGGATCTCTCGCGCTCAACGGCGCGGGGCGGCCGGTTGACTGGATCGTCGAGATGGCGCGCTTCGATCAGGAGAACCTCTTCGATCGTCTCGCGGCGCGGGATGCGCTGGATCTGTCTCTCATGCCTCGGCTCGCATTGGTCGTAGCGAGCTTTCACGAAGGCGCCGAACGGCGGACCGATCACGGAGGGCTGCCGGGGATGCGGTGGGTTGTCGAGGGTAACGCCGCTGGCATGGCCGAGCACGGTGCAGGCCTGCTGGATCCGGCACGATGCGACGAACTCTCGGCCGCGTCTCGTGCGGTGCTCGAGCAGCACGCGGCGTTGCTGGAGCGCAGACGGGTCGATGGCTTCGTACGGCGCTGCCATGGAGACCTGCACCTGCGCAATATCGTCCTCCTGGACGGCCAACCGACGCTATTCGACGCCGTGGAGTTCAACGACGAGATCTCGTGCACCGATGTGCTCTACGATCTGACGTTTCTGCTCATGGATCTCTGGCGGCGGCGGCTGCCGGCGCACGCCCACCGCGTCTTCAACACGTATCTCATGCAGACACGCGACTTCGGGGGGTTGCCGCTGCTGCCGCTCTTTCTCTCGTGCCGCGCCGCGGTGCGGGCGAAGACCAGCGCTACGGCTGCCGGCGTGCAGCAGGACGCGCAACGAACTGGCGAACTCCGTGCGCTCGCACGGGAGTACCTGGAGATGGCCCTGACGCTCCTGCATCCACCGCGGCCACGGCTCGTGGCGATCGGAGGGCTATCGGGATCGGGAAAGTCGTCGGTGGCCCTGTCACTCGCTCCGTCGATTGGCGCCGTCCCCGGCGCCGTCGTACTGCGAAGCGACGAAATCCGCAAGGCGCTCGCTCGTGTAACAGCGATCGAGCGTCTCGGCTCGGAGGCCTATACGGCAGCCATGAACGCGCGTGTGTACGACGAGATGGAGACACGCGCGCGAGCCGTCCTCGACGCCGGTCATTCGGTCATCGTCGATGCCGTGTACGCGAGGCCGGACGATCGCGCCCACCTCGACGCGATCGCCGCGGCTGCTGGAGCGCCGCTCAGCGGCATCTGGCTGGACGCCCCCGCAGACGTGCTCCTGGCTCGTGTCCGTCAGCGGCATGGCGACGCGTCGGATGCGGACGAATCGGTCGTCAGGCAGCAACTTGCCGCCCGGTCCGGCGCGGATGGCTGGATCCGGGTCGATGCCTCGGGATCGATTGCCGAGACGGCAGAGAAAGCGCTCGCCGTCATCCAGCCAGCCACGGGCTCTTGTCTTTGACAGCCAGGGACGGCCCGCCAGTCTCTCGTTGGCGCGCTTCGCATGCCTCGCCGGGCCGGCTGTGAAGCCGGCCCCACGACTGTTCAGGCTCCGTTCGTTCGTGGGGCCACTCTCAAAGCGTGTGAAGATATCGCTCTTGGGCGCGTTGCAGGTGCGCGGCCGGCGCCTCCGAAGCAAGCCGCGGGGCTGCGACAGGCGCGGAGCGAGCGCGGCGTCGCACACCGCTGCCCACTGGCACTTCCGATTCGCGCTACGCTGATGTGTGGCCGCCCTCCCGGTCGAACGGCATCACCCTTTTCTTCCTTCACGTTCCAAATTCCTGATCGCGCACCGGGGGGCATCGGCTCACGCACCCGAGAACACCCTGGCCGCGTACCGCCTGGCCGTCGAGCAGGGCGCAGATTTCGTGGAGCAGGACTTGGCCGTCACCAGGGACGGCGTGCTGATCTGCCTGCACGACGACTCGCTCGAACGCACTACGAACGTGCGGCAGGTCTTTGCCAATCGCTGGACACTGGACTCCGTCGCGGGACGGCGGCGCTGGTTTGCTGTGGAGTTCTCGCTGGACGAGATCAAGACGCTCGACGCCGGAAGCTGGTTTCATCCGCGGTTTGCCGGGGAGCGCATCCCGACCTGGGAGGAGACGTTGGCTGCCATCGGTACGTCGGCTGGGCTGTACGCCGAGCTGAAATCACCGGCGCTCTACCGCTCACGCGGCATCGATCAGACCGCGCTCTTCGTGGAGTCCGTCAGCCGCGCACGAACCGGTGCCCGGGCCGCCGCGTCCCTCGTCGCGGAGTCGTTCGACGAGAGCACGGTGCGCGAACTGGCCGAGGCACTGCCCGACGTACCGCGGACGGTTTTGCTCGACCGGCGGGGGGGCGCCTCGTTCGCTCCGGAACGACTTGCCACCATCGCGACCTTCGCCACGGCGATCGCTCCGAACAAGCTCCTTCTCGACCGGCGGCCGGAGAGAGTCCGGGCAGCGCATGCCGCCGGCCTGGCCGTCGTGCCGTACACGTTCACCACGCGGACGTCCCGATGGCTGCGCGGCCGACATCGGGACGTCCGTGAAGAAATGCGCTACTACCTCTACGAGCTGCAGGTGGACGCGTTGTTCACCGACAATCCCGATGTGTTTCCACGAGAGTGACGGAGCGGTCGGCCACGCTCCCGGCGGATCAGAAACTCAGCTTCGCGCCGAACTGCACCTGCCGAGGATCGTACGTCTGGGTGATGGTGCCGAACGCGGCGGCGCTGCGGTTCCCGTTTGGCGCGCGGAAATTGGTGCGATTGAGGAGGTTGAAGAATTCCGCGCGCAGCTCGAGCACCCCGGACCGCCACGGCATGGGCAGCTGTCTCGACACCGCCAGAGTGCATGTTCTGCCGCAGGTTCGCAACCAGGATGTTGCTCAGTGCGTAGGTGCTGCGGAGTCCGCGCATGAAGTCGGCCAGGTTGTAGAGGTTGCCCGCGGCGGCTCCGGCAGGACGTGTGAACTGGCCCGCGTACTGATCGCGGCCGTAGAGCGGGTTGACGTCCTGGACCTCTGTCTGGATGTACTGGAATTCGTATCCGCTCTTGAGCGAGTGCCGTCCCCGCAGCCACGTGTAGTTCAGTTCGGGGTTGTACACCGTGGGGTACTGCCATTGCGGATTCGTGGCCTGGCGGCCGAGATCCGAAAAGCCGGTGATGAGCTGCGTAGGCAGCCCACCCGTTACGCGCGAATCCGTCGGCAGACCGACGATTCCATACGCCTCGACCGCCGGCGTCGTGCCGAGTGCCGCCGGGTTCTTCCCCGCCCGCGTGTGCGACCAGCCCATGCGAAGCTCGAGCAGCGACGTGCCCGAGGGCATGTAGGTGATTCCGCCTGCGAACTGCTTGTTGGTGACGTAGGTCTCGGCGTTCCCGCCTCCCCCGGATGGCAGTGGAATGGACGGCTGGTCGAAGACATCGACGTTCCGGTACCCGATGCGCCCGAACGCAGTGAGCTGCGGCGAGAAGTTCACATCGACCTTGCCCCCGAACTTGTCCGTGGTGTTCTCGAAGCGCTGCAGCAGCTGATAGTTGTTCGAGCCTTGACCGTTCGTCGGCGACGGCAGATCGGTGAGCACCTTCCTCGCGAATGCCGTCATCGGGATTGGAGTGCCCGGCTGATACACCTCTCCTGTCAGCGGGTTTCGCACCGCCACCGACAGAGCGCCGTCCCGCGGCGCCATCGTCGGGATCGTGGCGCTCGAGGTCACGCCACGCGTCTGGCGAAAGCCCTCGTAGTCCGTGAAGAAGAAGGCCCGGTTTCGCGCGAGCGGTCCGCCGAGCACGCCGCCGAACTGGTGCCGTTCGAGCGGCGGCTTCTCGCCGGACGGTGGCTTGAAGAAGCCGGTGGCGTTGAGCGACGTGTCGCGCATGAACTCCCATGCGCTGCCACGGAACTGGTTCGTGCCGCTCGCGTAGGCCACGTTGATGGTTGCGCCGGCCGCCCGGCCGTACTCGGCGCTCATGGTGTTCGTCACCACTCTGAACTCGGCGACGGCATCGGGTGACGGCTGCATGACCTGGTTCGAGAAGCCTTGATTGCTCGTGCCGTAGGCGTTGTTGTCCACGCCATCGATGAGAAGTTGTTGAACGTGCTCCGGAGTCCGTTGACGTTGAACGCCCCCTCTCGCGGCGTGAAGCCGCCGGTGTTCAAGGCCGAGAGCCACACGCCGGTCGTCAGCAGCGCCAGGGCCGAGTACTCACGACCGTTGAGAGGAAGGGCCCTCGTCTGCTCGCCGGTCATGACCTGGCCACGCTCGCTCGAGTCGGTCTCGAGCCGCGTCGCCGACGCCGTCACCTCCACGCGTTCCGAGAGCTGTCCCACGTGCAACGTCAGATCGACCCGCTGGCGGGCACCGACCGTCAGGCGGATGTCGTCCACGATCGCGACAGAGAATCCGGCCTTCTCGCCGGTTACCACGTACGGGCCGATCCGCAAAGGAGCCAGCTCGTAATTGCCGTTCCGGTCGGTGCGGCGAGTCTGTGAGACGCCGGTGTCCAGGTTGGTGGCGACAATCGTCGCATCGGCAACCACGGCGCCGGACGTGTCGGTCACCGTACCGACGAGCGCCGCGGTTTCGAACTGTGCTGACACGCACACCGATCCGCCGAGGAGACGAGGAGCGAGAACGAGACCGATCGAATGGCTCTCATCATGGAGGCGACGATAGCAACCGCCCGTCACACACGGGTGACAGAGTGATGAAGACACCGTAAACCCGCCATCGCTCCAGTTGTGGAACGGCGCCCCCCCGAATGTCGCCGTCGTCGAGGTCCTTTGACCGGCCGTCTCGCTTATGGTGTGATGACTCGCCATGCAGACATGCGCGTCACACGAGTGTTACGGGAACCTGCTGTGATGACGGTGATGAGCGTTCGGACTGTTCAGCTGTGCCGACGGGGCCGTTTGTGGCTGGCTCTCGTCGGGCTCGTCTTCGTGACGATGGCCGCGTGCGGAGACCGGAGGAGCGGACCAACGGTCACTATCTATACGTCGATCTACGAGCATGTCATCGCAGAGCTCGATCCGGTCCTGCGTGAGACGTTCCCCGAGATCACCGTCCGCTGGTTCCAGCGCGGCAGCGAAGACGTGGCGGCGCGGCTGAACAGTGAGATCGCGGCCGGACGGATCGGCGCGGACCTGATCATGACCTCCGACCCCTTCTGGTACGAAGAGCTCAAGGAGGCGGGCCACCTGCTGGAGTACCGGTCGCCGCGGGCCCAAGGCATTCCGCCCGACCTCAACGACCCCGACGGCACGTTCGTGACGGTGCGCGTTCCGGTGACGGTGCTGGCGGTCAACACGCGCAGGGTGCCGATCGGCGATCGCCCGCGTTCGTTCCGGGAGCTGACGGATGCTCGCTGGGCCGGACGGATCACGATGGGAGACCCCAACCGCTCCGGATCGGCGTTCACTGCCGTTGCCGCACTGTCCGACACGTACGGATGGGAGTACTTCGAGGCCCTCCGGCGCAACGACCTCGTAGCGGCGGGCGGCAACAGCGCCGTGTTGAACCGCGTGGTGACCGGAGAGAAGGACGCCGGCATCATCCTGCTCGAGAATCTTCTCCAGTCCCGGCAGCAGAATCCGGCGGCACCGATCGAGATCGTGTACCCGGAGGACGGCAGCATCCTGGTGCCGAGCCCCATTGCCATCATGACGGCGACCTCCGTGCCGGACGCGGCGCGGCGGGTGTACGACTTCTTTCTCTCGGACGCGGGTCAGATTGCGTTGGTCAGCGGCTGGATGTACTCGCCGTTCGACCATATCTCCGCGCCGAAGGGCGCCAGGCCGTGGACCGACGTCCGCGCGACGGCGCTCCTTCCCTGGACCTTCGAGTACCTGCGCAGCACGACGGCACGGCGCGACGAGATCAAGCGCCGATTCAACCGCACGGTGCTGGACGCGCGGTGAGCTCGGTTCGACCTGCCATGAATCTGTTGGTGGGACCGAGCCGCCGTCGAACAGATCGGATGTGCGCGTCCGCCGGGAGCGCCGGGTGAGTGTCACGATTCAGAAGCTGTCCTGGCGAGGGGCGGCCGTCGTTGTCCTGGCGATCCTCACGATCCTTCCCATCCTGCTCGTGCTGCTGCGGTCCGTCGCGCCGCCGGGCGGCCTCACACTCGAGCACTATAGTGCCGCGTTCACCGATCCATCCAACCTCCAGGCTCTTGCCAACACGTTCCTTGTCTCGACCGCCACAATGGTGTTCGGCTGCACGCTGGGCATTCCGCTCGCCTGGCTCGTCTCTCGCACTGACCTTCCAGGCAAGCGCGCGTTTCGCGTGCTCCTGCTCGTGCCCTACGTCGTCCCGCCCTATCTCGGCGCGATTGCATGGATCAACCTCGCCAATCCCACGGTGGGATGGCTGAATCGCCTGGCTGGCGGTCCCATGCTGGACGTGTACACGATTACCGGCGTCATCTGGGTGCTCGGGCTCTTCTATTACACGTTCGTGTACCTCGGCTGTCTGTCAGCGCTCGAGAACATGGACCCCAGTCTCGAGGACGCAGCCCGCATGAGCGGGGCGGGCCCGCTGACTGTGCTCCGCACGGTGACGCTGCCACTTATCAGACCAGCCATCCTCGCGGGCGCGTTTCTGATCTTTGCCGCGTCAGCGTCCGCATTCGGTGTTCCGGCGCTCGTCGGTTCCCCCGCGCGCCTCCATCTGCTGACAACGCGGATCTACGGGTATGCGCGTACGGGAGGGCTCGAGGGGATCTACACGGCTGCCGCCCTCAGCACGGCCCTCTTCGCCATGGCGCTGGTCGCCTGGTGGCTGGCCGAGCGGATCGGTCGCGGCGGTCGTATCACGACAGTGACCGGCAAGGCTTCCGCGGCGTCACTCGTCCGGCTTGGCGCCTGGCGATGGCCGCTCTGTGCCGCCGCCACCGGGGTGGTGATCATCACGTGCGCCCTGCCCGTTCTGGCCATCGTGCTCACGTCGCTGATGAACGTCACCGGCGAGTTCCACTGGGACAACTTCACGCTGGACAAGTACCGCTACGTGCTCTTCACGCGCCCCGATACGGCACGGGGGTTCATCAACTCCCTGGTGCTGGCCTTCGGCGCTGCCACGTGCGCGGCCGCGGTCGGCACCGTGCTCGCCTACCTGAAGGGGCATCCTCGCCTACGCGCCAGCCGTCTGGTGGATGCCTGCGTCATGCTCCCGTACGCAACGCCAGGGACAATTCTGGCGCTCGGCCTGATCCTGTTGTGGAGCCGGCCGCTGGCGCTCACCGACACACTGTGGATCCTACTCATCGCCTACTTTGCGAAGCACCTCTCGTTTGCGGTCCGGTCCGTCACCACTGCCGTGCAGCAGACAGACCTTACCCTCGAAGAGGCCGCCCGGATCTCTGGCGCCAGCCTGCTGACCACCTTCCGGACCATCTGGCTGCCCCTGTTACGGCCAGCCATATTGGCCGGATGGTTCCTCGTCTTCATGCCTGCCTTCGGCGAGCTGACGATGTCCATTCTGCTCGTCGGGCCAGGAACCGAAACTGTCGGGACCGTGCTCTTCTCGCTGCAGGAGTACGCGGACCCACCGTCGGCCAGCGTCGTCGCCGTGTTGATCCTGGCGTTGATCCTGACCGCGTACGCGGCTACCGCCGCACTCGCTCCCCGGACGCGGTGACGCATGGGGCACATCCTGCTGAGCGCAGTGGAAAAGCGCTTCGACCGGTTCCAGGCAATTCATCCGCTCGATCTGGACGTGCGTGACGGCGAGCTGATGACCTTCCTCGGGCCGTCTGGTTGCGGCAAGACCACCATCCTGCGGATGATAGCCGGCCTGGAAATGCCCAGCGCGGGTCGTATCGTGCTGTCAGGGCGGATCCTCAATGACGTGGTTGCTGGAATCGCGGTCCCGCCGGAGCAGCGTGGCATGGGGATGGTGTTTCAGTCCTACGCGGTGTGGCCGCACATGACGGTGGCCCGCAACATCGACTACCCGCTGCGAATCCGGAGAATGTCTCTGGAAAAACGCGAACGCCGGCTGGCTCACACGATGGCGCTCGTGCAACTGGACGGGCAGGCGGATAAGTACCCCCATCAGCTCTCTGGCGGGCAGCAGCAGCGCGTGGCGCTGGCGCGGGGCCTCATCCTGGAGCCGAAGGTCCTGCTCCTCGACGAGCCGCTCAGCAACCTCGACGCGAAACTGCGGCGCGGGATGCGGCGTGACATCCGCGACATCCAGCAGGCACTCGGGATGACGATGTTGTACGTGACGCACGACCGGGAGGAGGCCGACGCCATCTCCGACCGTCTGGCGGTGTTGATTGCGGGACGGCTGGCACAGGTGGCACCTCCCGCCGAGGTGAGGTCCAGCCCTGCCGATGAGGAAGTCCGAGCGTTCTTCGAGGATTGAACGCGGACCGTCCGGCCATCAACGAGGCCCACGAGCAGATCCGCCGAGTAGAAGAAGGATCGATACGCACCTTCGCGGTGGACCGTCGGCACCGTTGGCGAAGATCTTCTCGCAGCCCTTCCGCCGCGCTGCCTCAAAGGTATTGGGAAAGAGGCGCGTGGCGATTCCCTGTCTCCTGCCGCCGAGATCAACATGAGTTCCGATGACACCAAGGTGATCGAAAGCACGCGTGTATGTCGCAAGGGGCGCCATGCTCTGGGAACCGACACCCGCCTTGCCGCTGGCCCGAACCGCGACGTGAAACACGACCATCCGGTATACTCGTCTGATGATCCCACGCTCGACCGCGTGATCGCCAAGCTAGCCTCGCTGCCGCCTGAGGAACAAGACCGGGTGGCGCGCTGGTTGCTGGACGAGCTTCGTGATGACGAGCAGTGGACTCGTTGCGAATGAGCCGCGCGCCGTCACACTTCAGCGGCGCCTCGGCTCCACTCGCGTATTAGCCCGCTGGTCGGTCGAGCATGCGCCCCACGCGCGAGCCCGCGTGGCAAGCTCCTCGCTCACTTCCGGCCAATCGTGAAGCGTCGCCGGATCGAAGTCCGCATCGTTCGGCCAGACAAGAGTACCAACCTCTGTATCGAGCCGGACCGCATTGAAAGTGGCTAGCTCCTGGAGCGGTCCAAACAGCGGACCGTGCAGCACTGGCCTGAAGTCGATGCGTTGCTCGGTACCGTCGGCGAAAGCCACGGTCAGCGTGTACGGGCCGACGATGCTGAACCGCGTCACACGGTGAATCGGATGAGACATGGATCACCTGAGTGGATCGATCTTGACGGGCGGCTCGCCGGATTGCAAGAGAGCCCAATCGTGCTCCAGTTCGGCGCGGTGAATCTCCGCCCAAGCCTCGACGAGGCGCCGCTGCGGCCTGGGCAGGCTTCCGGCCAAGCACTCGAGGGTGTCGACGGCGAAGACAGCCGCGTGATCCTGGTAGAACGCGTGAAAGTGTACGCGGTGGTGCTGCGCACCAGTTTCCACGAACATGCGAATAACAATCCCGAAGAACCGCGACAGTTCCGGCATCTGCTACGATCGTTCGTTCTTCAATGTATTCTTGCGGGCTAACGTTCGCGATGAGTCGCGGCGCGCCAGCGTCAGATCCGCGCCGTCGGCTCCATCGCGTTAGCCTGCCTGCCGGATCCAGTCACGAATGTTCATGCCGATGCGTTCGATGTCTTCGTTGGCAACGGAACCACCGTGCATGACGATGTTGCGGGACTTCTCCAGGGCATTGAGCGCCGCCTTTGCCCATTCCATGTTGCCAAGAAGATCTTCGAAGACATCCCAGTTCGTCACGATGATGGAGGAGAGGTCGCCGAAGTCGCAGTAGTTGATCTCCGTCGCCCCGCGCGCCCCGTGCCAACGAAACTTCGAGTCCTCGTCCATACGGGACTTCGCGCTCTTGCGGATCCTCTCGGGCACTCTCTCCCACCAGGTCTCGCCGTGCTTCTCTGCCATCGCTTTGGTCACTGTCGCTCGCACAGCGTTCTCGAAGGAGATGTGGTACTGGAGTCCTGACACCCGTATCTCGGAGAGGTGTCCTGCGGCCTTCTCATGTCTCTCTGGATGTGGCTGCTCGGCCGCCTTCTCTCCTGAAGGTGGCGTATCGGCAGGCTTGGGTGAAGCCGGCGCCGAAAAGTCGGCGTATTCGCAGAGCGCTCGAAACGTCTTTGCAATATTGCCAACGACGAGGTCGGTCTTCTTGCCCGCGTACAGAGTCCGAAGCTTGTTGCGGACTTGGTCGAGGGTAAAGTCCTGTGCCTGGACATTGATGGCGAAGAGATCCGAGAAGGCTTCGCGGATGCCGTCTGCAAGGACCTGCTTGGCTCGGCTTCGATCGAGGAAGTCGAAG